>DASTKM010000244.1:0-5909 GCA_035715885.1 Rubrobacter sp. | reverse complement strand
GACCCGAAGGTGCTCAGGCAGAAGATCAGGGAGGTAGCGGCCATATACCTCGCCTCTGGCCTCGACCCTGAGCGGTGTGTGATCTTCCGCCAGAGCAAGGTCAGCGGGCATGCGGAGCTTTGCTGGCTGCTCAACAGTGTGGCGCGTTTTGGGGAGCTCTCGCGCATGACGCAGTTCAAGGACAAGACGAGGAAGGGCGGGGTCGAGTCGGCGAGCGCGGGTCTCTTCGACTACCCCGTGCTCCAGGCCGCTGACGTGCTCCTTTACAACGCGCACCTGGTCCCCGTGGGCGAGGACCAGCGTCAGCACCTCGAGCTCATGCGGACGCTCGCCAGGAGGTTCAACCACCTCTACGGGGAGACCTTCGTCGTGCCTGAGGCCATGATCCCGCCTACCGGGGCGAAGGTGATGGCGCTCGACGCGCCCGAGGAGAAGATGAGCAAGAGTTCCCCGAGGCCGGGCAGTTACGTCGCCATCCTCGACGACCCGGACTCTATAAGGAAGAAGATCCGACGGGCCAAGACGGACTCGGGGACGGAGATCCTGGCCTCCCAGGACAAGCCGGCCATTACCAATTTACTAGACGTCTATTCGGCGATGTCGGGCGAGCCCGTATCCGGCATCGAAGCCGACTACGTAGGCAAGGGCTACGGCGATTTCAAGAAGGATCTCGCCGAGGTCGTCGTAGAGGGACTCGCCCCCGTCAGGGACCGTGCCTACGAGTTGCTCGACGACCCGGCCGAGCTCGACCGCCTGCTCGACTCAGGCGCGAGGCGGGCGCAGGAAGCCGCGCTGCCTAACCTCGAGAGCGCCAGGGCGAGGCTAGGCCTCGATTAGCTGAATGCAACGCCTCGGGGAAACGCTCGACCGCATAGATCGCAAGGGATACGGAGCCTACAGAGATCTTTCAGGCACTCACGACTTAGGTCATTTCGTCCTGTTTATGGACAGGGTGCAGCGTGATCCCTTCGCTCCGCCTTCCCTGATCCGGATCCAAACCAAAGTGAACCCTTTCGATCCTACGCTCTTCGGGAATTCGGTGCGCAGGGTCGCCTTCGAGGACTTCCTTACCAGGAGCGTCGAGAGGGAGATCCGGCGCGTCGTGCGCGGAAACCGGGGCTCGGGTGGGAGCGGACGGGTCGAGATACAGCGGGCCTCCCAAGTCGTCCTCCCCCGCACCTCGATGGTCGTCGAGCCCGGATACGTCGAGGCCCGCATGGCCGTAGGCCTCCCCGCACGGGGCAGGAGCGTCGACGCCAGCGCAGCCCGCACGGTGCTGCTTGAAGAGCTGCCCGAGGTCGTGCGTCGGGGACTCGATCCTGCCCCCGAGGGCGGCGTAGACGTAGAGAGGGCGAAGCTCCACGTCGAGTCGGTCGAGGACGCCGATCACTTGCGGGGGCTGCTTCCCGGGTTGGGTCTGGTCGCGTTCGTCGCTGATGGGGCGGTGTTACCGAGAGAGAGCGGAGCGAGCGACAGACCGCTAAGAGAAGGTGCCGTACCCTTCGGGAGTCCGGAGGAGCACAGGGTGGAGGTGGAACTGCCGAACAAGGGTGTCGTTTCGGGGATGGGGGTTGCTGAGGGCGTCACGCTCGTGGTCGGGGGAGGGTTCCACGGGAAGAGCACGCTGCTCTCGGCGCTCTCGTGGGGCGTTTACGACCACGTGCCAGGGGACGGCAGGGAGCTCGTTGTGACGCGGGGAGACGCGGTCAAAGTCAGGTCCGAGGACGGCAGGAGCGTCTCCGGGGTGGACATCTCGGCCATGATCGGGGACCTGCCAGGCGGCCGGAGCACAAAGGTCTTCTCGACCCCGAACGCCTCAGGCTCGACCTCGCAGGCTGCGAACATCGCCGAGGCCATCGAGGTAGGAACGTCGCTCCTGCTCGTGGACGAGGACACGAGCGCGACGAACTTCATGATCCGGGACGAGAGGATGCGCGAGCTGGTGAGGCGCGAGCCCATCTCGCCGTATATAGACCTGGTACGCCCCTTGCACCGCTCTCTTGGCGTCTCGACGGTCGTGGTCGTCGGGGGAGTCGGAGACTACCTCGACGTAGCCGACCGGGTGATCCTGCTCGAAGACTACGCGCCCTCCGACGCAACCCCCCGCTCCCGCGAGGTAACCAAGCGGTTCCCGCTCCGCGCACCGCTCACGCAAAGAGCGGTGCGTCCACCGCGGGAGCGCGCCATCGACACGTCCTCGATAAACCTGAGACGGGGCAAACGACAGACCGCCCGTGGCCGAGGCCTCCACACTATCGAGCTGGGGCGCGAGCGGGTCGACCTCTCCTACCTGGAGCAACTCGCAGAGGCCGGACAGACCGAGGCAGTGGCCCGTATTATCCGGGAGTGGGCCACCGCAGGCGAGGTCCGCGGAGTAGGGGAACTTGTCAGAGAGGCGCTAGCCTCCATCTCAGAGAAAGGCCTCGACTCTCTGGGTAACTACAGGGGACACCCTGGTGAGATGAGCCTGCCGCGCGCCCAGGAAGTCGCTGCCGCCACAAACCGCGTACGTCCGTTGCGGGCGGCCCCATAGACGTAGAAGATAAACTGCTCTGGCTGGTATCATTAGGTACTGAGCGTGGAGGAGATCAGGGAACATCATATAGAGGAGCTGCTGACGTGGACAACCCGGAGACGCCCTCCTGGTTCAGATCGAAGGCCGTGGCCGTGCACCTGTACACGGCGAGCGGCGCGGTGCTCGCACTCCTTATGCTCGTGGCCGCTTTTCAGGGTGAGGCCGTAAAGGCGCTATGGCTGATGCTCGCTTCGCTCCTCATCGACTCTACCGACGGTCTCCTCGCCCGCCGCTTCAGGGTCAGCGAGGCGCTCCCCTTCTTCGACGGGGTGCTCCTCGACAACATCGTTGACTACATGACGTACGTCTTCGCCCCCGTGGTCCTGCTCTGGAGCGAAGGATACCTGCCCGACGGCAACGCGGGGATAGTTCTCGCCGCGCTGCCGCTCCTGGCCTCCAGCTACCAGTTCTGCCGCGTTGACGCCAAGACCGAAGACCACTACTTCCTCGGCTTCCCTAGCTACTTCAACGTCGTCGCTTTCTACGCCATCGTCTTCCATCCCAGCCCGCTGGTGCTCGCCGCCGTGCTCGTGGCCTGCTCGTTCTTGGTCTTCGTCCCGATCCGCTACGTCTACCCGACGCGCACAGTCGCCTTCCGCAAGCTCTCACTAACGCTCACGGCTATGTGGCTCGCCAGCTACGCAGCGATACTCTGGCAGATGCCCGACCCCGACCCCCTTATTTTGACCTTCTCCATCCTCTACCTCGTCTATTACTTCGGCCTCAGCCTCTACCTCTCGGGCAAGCTGCTCGAAGCCCGCCGCACCCAGGAGCGCGAAGCCTAGAAGCACGCTCCGGCCCGCGGCCTACGCTTGTCGGCACGCTCGGGCTTGTGCCCTTGCTCGTCGGTACGCTTCGGCCTCGCTCGTCAGCTTCTCAGCTTTCTCTCTCGCTGATTGCTCCTAGCCGGTTGCGCCACTTCTAACCAGCCTGCTCCCACACCACCGTCATTCCCGCGAAAGCGGGAATATACGGCGACGGACGCTACGCGCCTCCAACCATAGACGGTGTGCCAGTTTACGTACCAGTCCCTCGACCCACGAGACCCGCCCGGTCTCGAATCCGGGTCGAAGACTTCGCTGCTTTCGAAGAATCGGCCTCCAGGCTTGACAGCCTCCTGCCAATACCCTAATATTCAGGAAATGAACGTGTTCATTTTTATGGAAGGATGAGATGGAGGAAACGTTGAGGCGGGCGTTGACGCCGAAGGCACGGCGCACGAGGGAGCGGATTCTGGAGGCTGCGCTGGCGCTGTTCGCCGACAGGGGATACGAGGCGACGACGATGCGGGACGTAGCGCGGGAGGCGGGGGCCAGCCTGGGGCTCGCGTACAGGTACTTCGCGTCCAAGGAAGAGTTCGCGCTGGCGCTGTACATACGGTTGGCTGAGGAGTCCGAGGAGTGGGCGCGGGATGGACTGGTCGGAGGAACGGTGGCGGAGCGGTTCGAGGCAGCGATGCTCGCCAAGTTGGATCAGGTATCCCCCCATCGCGGTTCCCTGGCCGCCCTCCTCACCCGCGCGCTCGACCCCAACTCCCGGCTCTCGACTCTCGGCGAAGGCACAGCTGCGGTGCGCGAGAAGATGGTTGGTGTCTTCCTTGAGGTCGTGCGGGGCGCGAGCGACGCCCCCGGGGAGAAGCAGGCAATGCAACTGGGGAGCGTCCTCTACGCTTTGCACCTCGCCATCATCCTCTACTGGTTTCACGACAGGACGCCTGAGGCCCGTGCTACGCGCGAGCTCGTTGGCTCCGCCCGCGAGACGCTCCGGTACCTGCGGCCGGCGTTCCGGCTCCCACCGATGTCCCGCGTCCTCTCCCGGCTCGCCGGTGCGCTGAACGACATCGGCATGAACACCACCGGCCCGTCCAGAGGCGAACCCAGGAAGGCGTGATGACCACGCGGCAAGACGCCGAACCGTCACCATGGGGGTTGCTCTGGGGCGTCTTCTGGCGCAGCGTGCTGTGGTACACGGTGGCGGGGGCGGTGCTAGGCGGGATGTACGGGTGCGCGATCATCGCGGTCGCCATGTTGTCGACCGATGCGAGCGAGGCCATAGAGCCCTCCGAAGTGTGGGCCATGCGCGCGATAGTGGCGTTCTTTGGTGTGACGGGGTTCATCGCGGGTTGGGCGCTGGCGCGCGCTATCGGGCGGGAGATGCGGCCTTTGCTCGGCGCCGTGATAGGAGGCATGGCCGGTGTCCAACTGGGTGGATTCCACTACTTGTTCGCTTACTTCTATGCGTTCCCTTTCGGCACGGTCCTCGGGGGAGCGTACGGTCTGGCGGTAGGGTTCGTAAACGCTATCCTGGTGGCGGCTCTTACGCGGGCGCTCTTCTTCCCGCTATCGGAACCCCGACTTTACCGGCGGGCGGTCGTGTGGACGAGCCTGCTCGGAGTGCTGATCCTGCCGGGGTTCTGGTTCGTGATCCTCATACGATCTTCGGGATACACGGAGGTCGGCGGCATGACTGGCACTTTCTGGGGCGACGTATTCATTTACGCGGGCTTTCCGCCGCTGATACTCGCTCTCGTGGCCCAGTGGTTCGGCGGACGCCTGGCAACCTGGTACGGGATAGTAGCTCCCAGGACGCCAGCAACGACAGAGGTGCCGGCGCTCCGGTGGACGCTGCGCCGCGAGAAGCCCCGGCGGATTGCGTACGCGGCGCTCGCGCTCACGGTGCTCGTGCTGCTCGCGGCGGGCTTCAGACTGTACCAGACGCGCACGATCCTGACGCGCATCCCGAGCAGGGAAGCCATCCTCAGCCGGGACGGGGAAAGGGCAGCGGTTCTCGCTCCCGGAGAGTTTGAGGTCTACAGCGTCCCGGAAGGCCGGAGACGGCACGCGCTGCCGCTCGGCCGGGAGGAAGCTTACGATCTGGACGCGGCCGTGTGGGCCTCCAACGGCAGGTTCCTGGCGACATCAGACGGCGGGCGCGTACACGTCTACGACGCGGTGGAGAAAGCGGAGGTCGCGCAGTTGCCCGTCGAGGCCGCCGCCCAACTTGCCTGGAGCCCGGATGGATCTTTGCTGGCCGTCTCGACCCTGGAGGGAACGGATAATCCGTTTGCCGCCGAGAGCGAGGCGCGCATATGGAGCAGGGATAGCAGGAGTTGGACCCACACCCTCCCCGTGGGAGAAGTGTGGTCCGACCCCGAAGATTCCACCCTGGCCTTCGATGCAAACGGCGACACCTTCGCGGCGACCGCGACGAGAAGGCATGGGCCTTCGAGTCGGCGGTGGAGAAGGCGCTCTGGTGGATGCTGCGGTCGACGCTCGGGCGGGCGTTACGCCTGATGCTCCGTCTCTGGCGGGGCAGCAAGATATTCAGGATTACG
>DASTKM010000243.1:0-3488 GCA_035715885.1 Rubrobacter sp. | reverse complement strand
CCAGGCAGCACCCAGGGCAGCGAACGGGCTTCGTCCTTGACCCTCAAGACCGCGGTGAACCCCGAGTCTGAGGAATCCTCCACCCAGTTCCAGCGGACCGCGTACTCGGGGATCCCCTCCCTGTTCTTCCACTTGACCCGGTTTCGTGCTTCGATCACTCATCTCCCCCAGAATCTTGGTATCGTCTCAGATCGTGAAGGACCATTTCCTGTGCGTCTTCAAACTGTTAGGCGCTCTACTCAACGGCATCCACGAAGCTATTCTACACCTTGAAGGTTCACTGATTAATAGCAGAACCGTATCAGGTTCCTGGCTGTTTTGCGAAGTGCCAGGCTGAGTATGATTCAATTCCGGCTATGAATATCTGCACGATCATCGCCAAGAACTATGTCGCCCACGCGAGGGTACTGGCGGAGTCCTTCTTGGAACATCATCCTGAAGAGACTTGCTACGTGCTCGTCATAGACGACACAGAAGGCTACATAGACGCTGCCTCCGAACCGTTCGAGCTAGTAAGACCGGCCCAGCTAGATATCGACGACTACGAGCACATGGCGGCTATCTACGATGTGCTCGAGCTCTCGACCGCCGTGAAACCGTGGCTGCTGCGGCACCTGCTCGACGGGCGCGGTCTGGAGCGGGTCGCCTACCTCGACCCGGATATACGAGTCTATGACAGGCTGGACGAGATAGAGAGGCTGACCGGCGAGCACGGGCTCGTCCTCATCCCCCACATCACCTCCCCCCTACCCCGCGACGGCAAAAGGCCCTCCGAAGCCGACATCCTGATCTCGGGCACCTACAACCTGGGCTTTATCTCCCTGGAGCACGGGTCAGCCACGGACGGCCTGCTCGACTGGTGGTGCGAGCGCCTGAAGACGGACTGTGTGGTCGCCCCCGACACCGGCTACTTCGTCGACCAGCGGTGGATGGATTTCGTGCACGGCGTCATGCCCGACTTCTTCGTCCTGCGCGACCCCTCCTACAACGTGGCCTACTGGAACCTGCACGGCAGAGAACTGACCTACTACAAAGGCCGCTACCTCGTGGACGGGCGACCCCTGCGTTTCTTCCACTTTTCCGGCTTCGATCCCGACCACAGAAAGCGGCTCAGCAAGCACCAGACCCGCATCGAGATCCGGCGCGGCTCCGCGCTGGCCCGCGCCTGTAATTCTTACGCGGACGAGTTGCTCGCCCACGGCTACAAAAGGGCGAAGACCTGGCCCTACTCCTACGGTGTACTGCCGAACGGCGTAAGGCTCGACTCTGGCATGCACAGGCTCTATCGCAAGGGCGAGGAGGAAGGAGCCCCGCGACAGTCCATCTTCACTCCAGAAGGCGCCGACAGGTTCGTCGCCTGGCTCAACGAGCCGGCCCCCGTAGGTGGGGAGCATGGCGTTACACGCTACCTCTACGAGATCTACTCAGGCCGTCCCGACCTCAGGCAGGAGTTCCCCAACCTCGACGGTCCAGACGCGATGCGCCTCATCGAGTGGCACCGCGTCCACGGGCAGGTGAAGCTGCCTTACCCCGTGCACCCCTCCGCCGAACAGGATGGCCACGATGAGCCGCAGACATCGGATACCACTGTCGGGGTCAACGTCGCCGGGTACTTCCGCGCCGAGCTCGGCGTCGGGGAGACGGCAAGGCAGGTGGTCGCGGCACTGGAGAGGGCGGACATGCCCGTTGCCACGGTCGGCCTCTCCGCCTCTGCTAGCCGCCAAGAGCACGAGTACGAGACCGACACGATCAGGCCAACCTTCCCGGTCAATCTCATCTGCGTAAACGCCGACATGCTCCCCACGTTCGCGGACCAGGCCGGGCCAGGGTTCTTCTTCGACCGCTACTCAATCGGGCTGTGGTGGTGGGAGGTAAACGCGTTCCCGGAGCGCTTCTTTAAGGCCTTCGAGCCACTGGATGAGATCTGGGTCGGCTCGCACTTCGTGGCCGATGCGATCTCGGCCGTCTCGCCGATACCCGTGGTGAAGGTGACGATGCCGGTATCTATGCCGGAGATAGAGGAGTTCGACCGTGGGGACCTCCGGCTCCCTGAGGGCTTCGTCTTCCTGTTCGTCTTCGACTACCACAGCGTCTTCGAGCGCAAGAACCCTCTGGCCCTCGTCGAGGCGTTCGAGCAGGCTTTCCCCGAGGGCTCGGAGGCCTCCCTCGTGCTCAAGTGCATCAACAGCGAACACCACCAGGGAGAGCACGGGAGGCTGATTGAAGCCGCCAAGGGCCACAGGGACATCCACGTTATAGACCGTTACGTCACGGCGGCCGAGAAGAACGCGATGTTCGCCGGCTGCGACTGCTACGTCTCGCTTCACCGCTCGGAAGGCTTCGGCAACACCCTCGCAGAGGCCATGTACCTCGGCAAACCGGTGATCGCCACGGGGTACTCGGGCAACATGGAGTTCATGACGCCCCAGAACAGTTACCCCGTCGAGTACACGCTAAGGCCCGTCGGCGACGATGCCGGGCCCTACCCTCCCGACGGCGAGTGGGCCGATCCCGACATACGGCACGCCGCACGGCTGATGCGCCACGTCTTCGAGGACCAGGGGGAGGCCGGCGAGCGCGGCCGGAGGGCGGCGGATGACCTCCGCCGAAACCACTCCGCAGAGGCCGCAGGAAAGGCCATGGCGGAGCGCATCCGCCGCGTCCGGGCACGGCTTGGCGCAGGACCTGACGCGGGCAGGCCACTCGCGTACAGCCCGGCGGGACTCGATACCAACCCGCTTACACACCGCATCGCGACCACCCCACAGCCGGCGACTTCGAGCTCCACCCTGGGCAGGGTCCTCGCCCCTTTTCGGCGGGTTCTGCTGAAGCTGATGTGGCCCTTCGCCCTGCAACAGCGGGCGGTCAACGAAGAGCTCCTCGCCATGACAAAGGAGGCGGATCAGAGCCTGCGCGCCGTCCTCAACCAGATCGAGTCACGTTACGCGAAGGACCGCGCCGACATGCTGAGCGCCGTAAACCACAACAGGGAGCAGGCCAGGACACAGGAAGAGCGGCTCCTCCGCCTGGAGAAGCGGTTGGCCGGGAGCGACACACCAGGCCCACAGATGGGTAGTGTCAGCAAACAATTAGAGGATGCCGGCCCGAGAGCGGCCGGTACTGGCGGCTTCTCCAGGCAGGCGATCTCCCGTCTCATTACCCCGTTCACGGCGCAGCAGCAGAAGATCAACGACCAGCTCTTCACCGCGGTCAGTACGCTCGGCGAGAAGCTGGGCGGGCTCGTTCCCCGCGTAGAGGCAGCAGATAGGCTCGTGGCCGAGACACGCTCTCTCCCTTACGTATCCGGTTCCCCGTTCGAGATCTTCGAGGAGCCTGTGGCAGGGCGTGTCCAGGGCTATGGCCGCCGTAACGGTGATCCGGAGCGCACGGGAACCTACGACGCGTTCGAGGATATCTTCCGGGGCCCCGAGCACTTTATCCGCGACCGCCAGCGTCGCTACCTCGACCTCCTCGGGAACCGCGAGCCC
>DASTKM010000242.1:0-18732 GCA_035715885.1 Rubrobacter sp. | reverse complement strand
GTTCGTTCCTGTGGTCTCTCTCTTCTCTTCCAGCATGTCTCTTGCTCCTTAAGACGTTATCGACGGTTGTCAGCGCGCAAGCGTATCCAAGAATCTTTCCACCTCCGGCACGTCGTGGAGGACGTAGTCGGCTGCGGTCGTTCGCCCGGCAACCTCGGGATCGTCGGCGCGACCGACGAAGATACCGATGCCCTTCGTTGCCAGTGCTTCGAATGCGTGCTCGTCGGTTATGTCGTCGCCCAGATAGATGGGCACCACGTCGTCGCGGTCGAGGTCGAGTGCTCCGAGCAAATACAGAACGGCCTTCCCCTTGTCCCAGTCGATGTTCGGCTGGACCTCGTAGACCATCTTGCCGGGCGTCACCTTCAGCCCGTCTGGGTGTTCGGCGAGGATCTTCTCGACGACCCGTCCCACCCTTGGCCGCTCGTCCTCCGAAACGAGCCGGTAGTGGGCGGCCACAGAGGACTTCTTCGGCTCGACGAGGGCGCCCTCGATCCCGCCCAACTCCTCGCGCAGACGCGCCTCCACCCCTTCGAGCAGTCCCCCGAACTCCTCGCCTTCCTCGCGCTGGATCTCACCGCCCGCGGGGCTCCAGATGTCGAAGCCGTGGCTGCCGGCGACGATCAGGTCGTCTACGCCCATGAGCTCCTGTACCACTCGCCTATCGCGCCCGCTGACCACGCACACGGGGCAACGTTTGGCCAATTCGCGGACGGCGTTGCGCATGCTCTCGGAGATGACCGCGTCCTCGGGCCGGTCCACTATGGGCGTCAGCGTGCCGTCGTAGTCGAGGAACACGGCTGGCCGTCTTCCCGCCAGGCGTTGGGCCAGCTCGTCGCTGTGCTCAACCGCGTCCGGTAGATCTCTGATGTTTTTGGTCATCTCCTCTCTCTTTCATGCAGACGCTTTGTCGTAGCGGATGAAGTATTCGAGGTCCGGGAAGATCTCGCTGGTCGTGACTGCCTGGCGGGAGAAACGGGCGAACGGCTGCTCTCCTTCACCCGGATGCCGGAGATTGACCAGGACCTTCTCCGAGTCGAACTCGATGACGTTGTAGGATGGGGCTATGCTTCCGCGGACCCTCATGCTGGAGACGGTCCCGGAGTGGATCACCCTCACCCCGGAGATGCTCCAGACGTAGGGGACATGCTTGTGCCCCGAAAGAACCATGTCCACTTTCAGGTCTCGCAGCACGGCCATCATGTCCCCTGAGTCACGCAAGTTGTTCCGGTCGCGCCCGGTGCCGGGAACGGCCAGGAGGTGGTGGTGGACCATCACGATCTTCGCCCCCCTCTCCCAGTCTCGTAACTCGGCGTCAATCCACCCGTAGTTCTCCCGTCCGACCTCCCCCTCAGCCAGGTCCGGCTTTGAGGAGTCAAGCGCCACCAACTTCACCTCTCCCTCGGGAACCGAAAACGTCACCGAACGTGCCCGCTGGCCGAACAGGTCTTCGAAGTGCTGGTAGCCGACGTTCTTGGCATCGTGGTTGCCCATGATCACGACCACGTTCTCACACTCAATCTGGTCCAGGTAGCTCTTGGCCTCCTCGAACTCCCACCGGTAACCCGCGGTGGTGAGGTCTCCGGCCACGGCCACGAAGTCCGGCGCGTAGGCGTTGGTCTCCTCTATGGCCGCTTTCAAGAAGTCGGGCCTGAAAAGCGGTGTTCCCACGTGGATGTCCGACAACTGAACGATTCGCATCTTGCGTCCTCCTAAGGTCTAAGTCGAGTGGATCGCTCCTCTCCGTATTCCCAGCTTTCCTCCGGTGGCGGGCCCATCACGATACCCACGCTGTCAGCCGGCCCAGACCGCCGCCCACGTCTTCGTCAAGGTGAAAACGGATAACCCTCCGCCCAGCGTCCAGCAGCGCCTGGCGGTCGCCAAGAGCCTGGGCCTCCTTAAGTACGCCGAAGGTGAGGGACGAGGCGGCCGATCCAGCCTCGTCCGGAATTGGCGCGTCCCGCTCGTCGTCGGCGGTGAACTGGACGAACAGCCCGTTTCCGGCGTCGCCTTTGTGTAACTGACCCGTGGAGTGTAAGAACCGCGGCCCATAGCCCACCGTGGTCGCCAGCCGCAGCCGGTCTCGCAGCCGGAGGCGAAGCCCTTGGAGGGAGCTGGTCGTCTCCTCCGAGGGTTTTACGTAGGCCTGAAGCGCCACGTAGTCTCCGGGACGAGCCCGCGACAGGAACTCTTCCAGCGCCTCCGCAGCCGTCTTCGCCTCGCCGGAGCCGTAGACGGTGATCCTGTGCTCTTGCAGCGTCGGCTGTAGCCCGGGCAGACTACCCTGTTCCTGGTACTCCGCCACCATCTTCCTGGCAAGCACCTTGGCCGACTCGACGTTCGGCTGGTCGAACGGGTTGATGGCAAGGATGTGCCCGGCTACGGCGGTCGCCATCATCCACCGGAACATCTCACCGCCCAGATCGTAGGGTTCCCGCGCCTCTATCCGCACCACGGGATTCCCGGCCTGGGCCAGGTCCTCGAGCCTGCCAGCAGAGTCTTCGCCGTCGCTACCGTCCGCGCCCCTGTAGACGAAGAGCCGGTCGTCTCCGTAGACCTCCGGCGCGCCGGGTGACTCGCTTCCCACGGGAACTATGCCCTTGCCCTTCTTACCGGTGCTCTCGGCTACGAGCTGCTCGATCCAGACCCCGAGCGGAGCGAAGGTCGGCCCCCCGACCAACGTGAGCTTGTCGCGTCCGACCGAGTTGGCAAGCTCCCCCATCGCCGCCCCGAGCCACGCGCCGGGGTTCTCCTCGACGCCGCTCTTGCCGCAGGCGCGCGCCATCTCTGCCGCGCCGTCGAGCAGCCTACGGATGTCCACGCCGATGAGCGCCGCCGGAACCAGCTCGTAGAACGAGAGCGCCGAATAGCGCCCGCCGATGTTCGAGTCGTTGAGAAACGTCGCCCGGAACCGGTACTTCTCAGCGATGTCCTGCAGCCCGCTGCCGAGGTCGGTGACCGCGACGAAGTGTTCGCCGGCCCGATCCTCATCGAGTGTATCAGAAACCCGGTTGTAGAAATACCTGAAGAAGGAGAACGTCTCGACCGTCCCGCCGGACTTGGTGGAGACGACGAACAGGGTGCGCGAAAGGTCGAGCCGGTCAGCGTGTTCCAGGACGGCGTCGGGGTCGGTGCTGTCTAGGACGGCCAGGTCCAGGTGTCCGTCCGCAACACCGAAGACGTTGCGATAAACCTCCGGGGCCAGGCTGGATCCACCCATGCCGAGCAGCAGGGCGTGGGTGTAGCCTTCGTTGCGCACAGCCTCGACCAGTGCGGAGATTCCCTCCAGCTCCTCCCGCATGACCTGCGGGCTCTTGAGCCAGCCCAGACGGTTCGCTATCTCCTCAGGCTTCAGTCCCCAGACGGTGTGGTCACCGGCCCAGATCCGCTCGACCACCCGCTCCTCCTTGAGCCCCGCCAACGCGATCTCCACGGCGTCCTGGTACTCACTGAAGTCCGCGGTGTGTCGAGCAACCATCGCCTTACTCCCCCCGCAAGAGCGCCTTCACCGGACGCTCACGTGCTCTAGGCGACCTTCGGCGAGTGCATCGAGGGAGACGTCATCGAGGGTCGTGACGACCAAATCCGCGTTCGCCTCTTTGAGCAGGTCCTCGTCCTCGGCCCGCGCCAGCCCCAGCGCCGCCATGTTGCCTGCCTTCGCCGCCTGCACCCCGTTCGCGGCG
Source organism: Rubrobacter sp. (assembly GCA_035715885.1). GTDB lineage: Bacteria > Actinomycetota > Rubrobacteria > Rubrobacterales > Rubrobacteraceae > Rubrobacter_D. The sequence goes on along the minus strand of DASTKM010000242.1, from coordinate 15,049 downwards.
TCCTCGACGACGAAGCACTCTTCCGCCGGGAATCCTAGCTCCTCGGCCGCCGTCAGGAAGATCTCCGGATGCGGCTTGCCCTGCTCGAAGTCTCGTCCGCTCACGTTCGCGTCCAGGATGCCCAGCAGGGTGTAGCCCGGCTCCACAAAGCCGTAGCTCAGGCCCTCTTCCTCGACGAACTCGTCCAGCCTTATCCTCTCCAGGAATGCGTTCGCGTTCTTCGAGGAGGAGGCAGCCGCTATGTGAAGCCCCGCATCCTTGACCGCGAGGACAAAGCGCAAAGCGTCCGGGTAGGCGTGGAACTCGCCGGCCTCGATCAGCTCGACTATCATCACTTGCTTGCGGTCGCCGTACTCCAGGGCGCGCCTCTCGGCGTCGGGCACCCCGAAGTGCTCCAGCGCGGCCTGCGCGCCCGCGTAGCGCGGCTTGCCGGACATGACCCGCTGGTAGACCTCCGAGGTGAACCTCTCGGGAGCGTAAGACGTCTGGCCCTGGATGTCGCTCCACTCGTTTTCCATCAGCTGGTGCAACCCCTCGCGCCAGGCCTGCTCGTGCGGCGAGTCGACCAGCACTCCGTCCACATCGAAGATAGCACCACGAAAACCCATATTCTCTCCTTCTCGCCTCATGCCAGAACCGGGCGTGGATCTCTCTGGCTACTCCTTCACGCGTTTTCCTCCAGCCGCCTCTATCCGCCGGCGCACCACGGCGGGTAGCGTCCGGGGATCCTCCACTACCCGTTGGGGGTCCAGAACGCCCGACTCGCGGAGCCCCCGGCGGGTGAGGGTGGTAGCGACGGCGATAACCACCATCCCGGCGGCCAGCGCCGCCTTGACGCCAGCGGGCGAGTCTTCGATCACCAGGAACTCCTCCGGCGGCACACCCAGCTTTCTCGCCGCGAGCAGATCTATCTCCGGGTCGGGCTTGCCACGCCGGACGTCATCCCTTGGCACGACCACGTCGAAGGCGTCGGCGAGGCCGAGCACGGAGAGCACGCGCCGCACGTGGTGGCGGTGGGACATCGTCGTCAGCGCCGTCGGATAACCTTGGCGCCGCAGTTCATGCAGCAGCTCGATGTTGTGCGGGTAGCGCTGTTTCAGGAGCAGGTCAGGGTCACCGAGCAATCCCTCGTAGATCCGGAGCCGGACCCCCGCGAAGGCCTGCCACGGCTCGTCGGCTTCGAACTCATGCATGCGCTCCCGAGCCGCCCCCTCCAACCCGAAGCGCCGCATCAGGGCGCTGGCGACCTCTTCACGCGAGAGGCCCACCAGGTCGCCGAAAGCCGCGAGCACGTCGGCCTCGCGGACGTGCTCGGGCCGAAGTTCGACGGCTGCGCGGGCGTAGGAGAGGGCTTTGAGCTCCTCCGTCTCCAGCAGGGTGCCATCCATATCGAAGAGCACGGCGGAGATCATCTCAGGCCCACCCGATCCATATTCCACTCACGGCAGCCCCTACCTCCCACTCCACGCTCCAGCAAGGGGGCTGGGGACCGCAGTACGCTACCATCGTGCGTCGCATTCAGACTGGTTGTCTCGTGGTCGATCGCTCTTTCAGGGCGGCTTGCGCGGCGGCGAGGCGCGCGCCGGGCACCCGAAAAGGCGAGCAGGAGACGTAATCAAGGCCGACCTCATGGAAGAAGGCAACGCTCTTGGGATCGCCACCGTGCTCTCCGCAGACCCCGAGCTTGAGGTGCGGGTTCGTCTCCCGCCCCCGCTCGCGGGCCATGTGGACCAGTTCGCCCACGCCCTCCTGGTCGAGGGTCTCGAAGGGATTCTCCTGCAGGATGCCGCTCTTCAGGTAGTCGGAGAGGAACTTCTCCTCGGCGTCGTCCCGGCTTATGCCGCAGACCATCTGGGTCAGGTCGTTGGTGCCGAAGGAGAAGAAGTCGGCGACGCGAGCTATCTCCCCGGCCACCGCGCACGCCCTCGGCAGCTCGATCATGGTCCCGATGGGCACGCTTTCTCCGGCGAGTTCCTCCAGGATCAGGTCCCGCATCTTCCTTAGCTCCGAAGGGAAGCCGACGAGGGGGATCATTATCTCGACTACCGGCTCGCCCCCGGCCTCCCGGACGGCCCTCGCGGCCTGGGCTATGGCACGCGCCTGCATCAAATAAATCTCGGGTCGCAAGAGCCCGAGCCTGCAGCCCCGCAGCCCCAGCATCGGGTTCCTCTCCTCGAGGCTCTCCGCGACCCGCAGTTGCCGTCTCTGCTCTTCGGCGCTCTCTCCGCGCGCCTCGCGCAGGGCTATCTCCTTCGCCAGGTCCTTCGATTCGGGGAGGAACTCGTGCAAAGGCGGGTCCAGGAGCCTCACGGTAACAGGCAACCCGTCCATGGCCCGGAAGATCCCCTCGAAGTCCTCACGCTGCATAGGTTCCAGCTGGACCAGGGCCTCGCCCAGGGCCTCGTCGCTTTCCGAGACGATCATCTCCCGCATTATCCGGAGCCGTTCGCCCTCCATGAACATGTGCTCTGTGCGGCACAGCCCGACGCCCTCGGCCCCGAGCTCCCTGGCCCGCCGGGCGTCTACCGGCGTATCGGCGTTGGCCCTCACCCCCAGGCCGCGCGCCTCGTCGGCCCACCGGAGCACGGTCTCGAAGTCCTCGCCCAGTTGAGGCTGGACCAGCGGAACGGCGCCCCGGATGACGCGACCGTCCGCCCCGTCTATGGTGAGGACGTCGCCATCCTTCAACGTCGTGCCGTCCAGACTGATCTCGCCTCGCGTGGGGTCTATCTTGAGGGCGCCACACCCGGTCACGGCGGGCTTGCCTATCCCCCGGGCGACGACCGCCGCGTGGCTGGTCATGCCTCCCAGGGCAGTGAGCACGCCTCTGGCCGCGAACATGCCCTCGACGTCGTCCGGGTGGGTCTCCCGGCGCACCAGTAGCACGTCCTCCCCGGCCTCCGCCCGCTCCCTGGCTTCCTCTGCGGTGAGGACTATTTTCCCCGTGGCCGCCCCGGGGGAGGCGGGGAGGCCCTCCGCCAGGACCTCGAGGTCGGCCTCCGGGTCCACGCGGGGGTGGAGGAGTTGGTCGAGCGACGCGGGCTCGACGCGCATGACGGCCTCCTCGCGGGAGATCAAACCCTCCTCCGCCATGTCGCGCGCGATCTTGAGGGCCGCCTCAGCCGTGCGCTTGCCGCTCCTGGTCTGGAGCATGTACAGCGTGTCGCGCTCGACCGTGAACTCCGTGTCTTGCATGTCCTGGTTCTCGCGCTCGAGCCGCTCGGCGGTCTCGAGGAACTGGTGGTAGGCGTTGGGCAGGACCCGCTCCATCTCCCTGAGCGGAAGGGGTGTGCGGATACCCGCGACCACGTCCTCACCCTGGGCGTTGAGCAAGAATTCACCGAAGATGCCCTGCTCCCCCGTGGACGGGTTGCGGGTGAACGCCACCCCGGTGGCCGAGGTCTCTCCCATGTTCCCGAAGACCATCCGCTGCACGGTGACGGCCGTCCCCAAAGACTCCGGGATGCCGTACTCCCTGCGGTACGCCGCCGCCCGCTCTCCCATCCACGAGTCGAAGACCGCCCCTATCGCCAGCTCTAGCTGTTTGTGGGGGTCCTCCGGGAACTCCACCCTGGCCTCCCGGGCGACTATGCTCTTGAACCGTCCCACGAGCTCCCCGAGGTCCTGGACCGTGAGCTCCGTGTCCGCCTCGACGCCCCGCTCGCGTTTGAGCTCCTCGATGGCCTCCTCGAAGAGGTGCCCAGGAACCTTGAGGACTATCTCCCCGAACACCTGGATGAAGCGCCGGTGGGAATCCTGGGCGAAGCGCTCATCACCGGTGCTCCGCGCCAGACCACGAACGGTGGCGTCGCCCAAGCCGAGGTTCAGGACGGTGTCCATCATCCCGGGCATAGAGATGGGGGCCCCGCTCCTGACCGAGACTAGCAGTGGGTTCTCGGGGTCGCCGAACCCCCGGCCCGTCTCCTCTTCCAGACGCGCCAGGTAATCCATCACCTCGGCCATCAAACCTTCTGGCAACTCTCCGGACTCTATGTAGGAAACGCAGGCCTCCGTCGTTATGATGAAGCCCTCCGGCACCGGGAGGCCGAGCCGGCGCATACGCATGAGCCCACTGCCCTTCCCCCCGCACAGGGCCAGGACGTCTTCCGACCCCAGATCCTCCGTGAAGCCGTATACGAACCCCCCGGCGGCTCTCGCCTCCGCGGCCTCGCCGCCCGTCCGACGGCCTGCTTCCTGCTCCTTCATGCTCTCCTCCTGCCTACCCTTACGTTTCCTCGTCCCGCGCAACGCCTAAGCGCGGCACCCACCCGCGCCGCCGGCCATACCCCGCGGAGCCCCACCTCCCGCGTCGGGCGCGACCGGAGCGTCGACCCTTACAGCTCGGAGACGATCTTCTTTGCCCTTGGGATGGAGGGGGCGCTCATGGAGAGCTCGGTGACGCCGAGCTCGACGAGCTTGGGAATCATGGCGGGCTCCCCGGCCGACTCCCCGCACACCCCGACCCAGATCCCTGCTTCTCGCGCCGCCTCGCAGGTCTTCCCTATGAGGTCCAGCACCGCAGGATGGTCGGCGCTCTGAAGGCGCGTCAGGCGCTCGTTACCCCTGTCCGCGGCCAGGGTGTACTGCACCAGGTCGTTGGTCCCTATGGAGAAGAAGGAGACCTCGGGGGCGATGTCCTTGGCCCTGACCGCCGCCGCCGGTGTCTCGACCATCACCCCGATATCAAGGTCGCCAAATTGCGCTCCTTCGTTTTTGAGCTCTTCGCGGCACTCTTCGAGGACCTTCTTTGCGGCGCGCAGCTCGGTGGCGTCCACGACCATGGGGAACATGATTTTCAGGTTGCCGTGGGGCGCGGCGCGCAGGATGGCGCGCAGCTGGGGCTTGAAGAGCTCTGGTACGTCCAGGCACATCCTGATCCCCCGCCACCCAAGGAACGGGTTCTCCTCTTCGGGTTGGTCCACTCCGGGCAGGTCCTTATCCCCGCCGATATCTACGGTGCGGATGATGACAGGCTTTTCGCCGAACGCCTCCGTGACCTCGCGGTATACTTCGTACTGCTCCTCCTCGGAGGGCAGGTCCGTCCGCTTCATGAACAGAAACTCAGTGCGGAAGAGCCCGACGCCCTCCGCCCCCCACGAAAGCGCGCCCTCCGCCTCTTCGGCCGAGCCCAGGTTAGCGGAGACCTCTATGCGGCGACCGTCGCTGGTGCGTGCTTCTGCGTGTTTATACTCCTCGAGCAGGGCGGCTTCCACGGCGATGTCGCGTTGCTTCTGTTCAAAGTGGGAGATCGTGTCCGGGTCCGGGTCGGCGATGGCGTAGCCCTCTGTGCCCTCCACGGCGACGATCTCAGCCCCCAGTGCCTCTTCCAACGCCGCTCCGACCCCGACCACCGCCGGGATGCCGAAGGAGCGGGCCATGATGGAGACGTGCGAGGTCCGCGATCCCTCGGAGATGACGAAGCCCAGGGCTATCCCCTTCGGGATGCGGGCCGTGTCCGAAGGGGCGAGGTTGCGGGCCAGGATCACGGAGGGTTCCGCCAGGGTTTCGAGGCCGGACTTCTTGCCGCCCATGAGCTCGGTGGCGATCTGGGACGCTACGTCGCGCACGTCGTCGGCCCGGGCCGCCAGGTACTCGTCCTCCATCGCGGCGAACATACCCGCGAACTCCTCGCCCACGGAGATCACGGCGGCCTCTGGGCTCTCCAGTTTTCTCACCCGCTCCTCGACGCCGTCCTGGAACTCGGGGTCTTCGGCCATCTCGGCGTGCGCCTCGAAGATCCCGGCCTCGCTCTCGCTGCCGCCCTCCCGCAACCGCTCCGCCGTCTCCGAGAGCTTCCGAACCACGGCCTCGACGGCGTTCTTGAAACGTTTCAGCTCATCCTCGACCGCGTCCTCAGAGATACTCTCGCGCTCGGGTTTCAGCTCGTGGGGGACGTGCACAAAGGCTGGGCCGACGGCGACCCCTTCAGAAGCGGCGACGCCGTCGAGCTTCACGTAATCCGCCACGAGGCTACTCCTCCTCTTCTTCGGAGAGGATGGCGACCAGGGCATCCACGGCTGCCTCCTCATCTTCGCCATCGGCCCGGATCACGACCTTGTCCCCGTGCTTGGCCCCGAGCGTCATCAGCTTCAGGGAGCTCTTGGCGTTCGCCTCTACACCGTCCTTGATGACCACAATATCTGAGCCGTAGCTCTTGGCTTCCTTCACGAACAGGGTTGCTGGCCGGGCGTGAAGTCCCGCTTCGGGGACGACGACCGCCTCTTTTTCCACCATCGTTCGTTCCTTCCTTTCGCTCCTTGCCGCGCTAAAGCGTGCTCGCCGTCTAGGCGGCGGCGGATGTCGCCTTCTCCGAGTCCGCCCCACCCGTGAACTCCTTGACTCCGATCACGAGCGCCGCGCTAACGACCGTACCGATGGCGATAGCGAGGAGGTAGAGCGGCCAGTTGCCGATGAGCCCGATCACGAAGATTCCGCCGTGCGGCGCCCGCAGGGTACAGTCGAACAGGAGCGACAGCGAGGCCGTGATCGCCGAGCCGACCATCAGCGACGGGATGACGCGCAGCGGGTCCGCCGCGGCGAACGGAATCGCGCCCTCGGTGATAAACGAGCCCCCCATCACCCAGTTCGCCTGTCCGGCCCGCCGCTCCGCGGGGGTGAAGAGCCTTCCCCGGATGGCAGTAGCAAGCGCCAGAGCCAGCGGTGGGGTCATGCCGGCGGCCATCACCGCCGCCATCGGCGCGAAGGCGCCTCCCTCAAGCCCGGCTATGGCGAAGGCGTACGCGGTCTTGTTCACCGGGCCGCCCATGTCGAAGGCCATCATCGAACCGAGGATGAGGCCCAGCACGATCGCGTTGGCCCCTTGGAGGCTTGCCAGCCAGTTCTCAAGCCCGGTGGTCACCGAGGCGATAGGTTGGCCTATAACCACGATCATAAGCGCCCCGACCACCAGACTCCCTATGAGAGGGTAGATCAGGATGGGCATGATCCGGCCGAACCCGCCGGGCAGTTTGATCTTCTTGAGCCACATGACCACGGCTCCGGCCAGGAGGCCTGCGGCGATGCCGCCCAGAAAGCCGGCTCCGATCTCGTTGGCGATCAGGCCGCCCACCACGCCGGGGGCTATGCCGGGACGGTCGGCCATCGCGTAGGCGATGAATCCGGCCAGGATCGGCACGAGCATCCCGAAGGCAGTAGATCCTATAGTGTAGAGCATCGCCGGTATGGTGAAGTTCTCGTAGACGTCGATCTCGGTCACCTCGACCGCGCCGCCCAGGGCGAAGGCCAGTGCAATAAGGATTCCGCCCGCCACGACGAACGGGATCATGTAACTGACACCGGTCATGAGCCAGCGGCGGACCTCCGCGCCCCATCCGGCGCCGCCCATGTCCGTCGGCACCGCCTCCTCTCCGCCGCCTCCTTCTGCTTCGGCGCCTTCTCTTTGCGCCACTGCCCCCGCGCTCGTCTCGCTTTCGCCTGCCTCGGCGGCCTTCTCCGCGCGCCCGATGACCTCGCCGGGCTTGTCTATGGCCTCCCTGAGCCGGACCTCAACGATCGGTTTCCCCTCGAAACGGTTGCGTTCGGCGATGGTGGCGTCGGCGGCGATGATTATCGCGTCGGCCTCCCGGATCACCTGCCGGTCAACGAACTCCGCGCCGGAGGCGCCGTGGATCTCGATCCCGATGTCGTGGCCCTTTTCCTTGGCCGCGGTCTCAAGTGCCTCGGCGGCCATCGCGCTATGGGCTATGCCTGTCGGGCAGGCGGTAACTCCTACGAACTTCATGCCGCTACAACTCCTTCTTTAGTCTTATCCCGCGGAGTGGGTTGCTCCTCTTACTCTAGGTGGAGATCTGCTCGCGCATGAGCTCTACAACCTCTTCTGGAGTTGACGCCTCCCGCAGCGAAGTACGGAAGCTCTCGTGCACGAGGCGGCGGGCGAGCTGCTGGAGCACCGTAACGTGCAGGTCGTGCTCGCCCTCGGGCGCGGCGATCAAGAAGATCAAATCCGCCTTCTCCTCACCGTAGTCCAGCGGCGTGCTGGTACGTCCGAATGCGACGCCCGCCTGAGACACCCCGGCAGATTTCGCGTGAGGGATGGCGATCCCCATCTCCATAGCCGTGCCGCCGGTCTCCTTCTCCCGCGCATATACCGCTTCGGCGTAAGCGTCGCGGTCGGAGAGCCGTCCGTCTTTATCCAGCAGGTCGGCGAGCGCGTCGATTGCCGCCCACTGGCCAGCGACTTCCAGGTCCAGTGCGACCAGGTTGGTGCTGGTGATGTCGTCAATGGTGATGCTCATCCGATTTACTCTCCTTTCAATCGCTTTTTTGTATCAATGGTATCTTGAACTTGAACAGCCTCCCGATCAAGGTCCCCCGGCGTGGGTCCTCGCGAGCCGGGTAATCGCGCGGCCGCCGCGCCCCACGCGACCGCCTCGATCAGGGCGGACTCCCCCTCGCCGTCCGCAGCGAGGAACCCGGCGAGCAGGGCGTCGCCCGCGCCTACCGTGCTGCGCGGGACGAACGGTGGGGTCTGGGCGTGCACCGCGCTGTCTTCGTTTAGGAGGATCGCGCCGTCGGCCCCCAGCGAGACGAGGACGCTCTTCGCGCCGCGGGCGCACGCCTCCTTGGCGGCGGCGAGCCCGTCGCCGAAGGTTGCGAGCGGTTTGCCCACGAGCTCGGCGAGCTCCTCCGCGTTGGGCTTGATAAGGTCTGGTCCCGCTTCGAGGGTGGCGGCGAGCGGTGCGCCGCTGCTGTCCGCGGCGGCCTTGCAGCCAGCCTCGTGGGCGGCAACCACCACGCGCGCGAGCAGATCGTCCGGCGCGCCGGGCGGCAGGCTCCCACAAGCCGCGAGCCAAACCGCGCCACGCGCGGCGGCGGCCGTCTCTGCGAGCAGCCGCTCGACCTCCTCTTCGGAGAGCGTGGGACCGCTAGCGTTGATTTTGGTGAGCGCCCCACTCTTCTCCGCTAGGGCCGTGTTGGTCCTGACCGGCCCGGCGACAGGCACGCGCACCAGCTCCACCCCCACGCCTTCGAGCAGCGATAGGAACTGTTCCCCGCTCGGTCCTCCGACGGGCGCGACGGCCCGCGAGGGGACGCCGTTGGCTACGAGGTTGCGCGAGACGTTGATGCCCTTGCCGCCGGCCTCAACAGAGACGGAGGCGGCCCGCTGTACGGCGCCGCGCGATAGCTTTCCGGATAGTTCGTAGGTCAGATCCAGGCTAGGATTCGGCGTGAGCGTTGAGATCACGCGCGTACCACCTCCGCTCCGGCGGCGGGGACTTCGAAGCGACTCGCGATACGGTCGTCGGCCGCTGCCAATCCGGCATGCTCGCCACCGCCCAGCCGCAACCCAGCGAGCGTACCGCTCACCCACTCGGATCGCACAGAAGTACGCAATCCTGGCAAACCGCGTCGTTCCATTTGCCGTCGGCTATCCACAGCCCCTCGCCCCACAGCTTCCGTACCCCCAGTGCCGGTACGGCTCCTTATGTCCCCAGCATACTGCTACCGCCTGTTCACGTCAAGTGTGCAATGTTCTGATCATTTGTGCAAGTAAACGGGCGGGGGTTCCGGGGCTTGGCGTTTAGACAAGGTCGAGCGCAGTACTAGAATTGTTGACCCGTGGCATAATCAAGAGGGTTTTTTTCACGAGAGGATGTCGATTTGGTGGAGCGTAACGGGAACGATCGGTCGGAGAGCGGGTTACTGCTGCTGGCCGAGGTAGCGCAGCTCTACTACGTCAGGAATCTGACCCAGCAGCACATTGCCGAGCGCATCGGGGTCTCGCGGTCCAAGGTATCGCGGATATTGAGAGAGGCGCGAGCCAGGGGCATAGTCGAGATACGGATTCACTCGCCGCTGACGCTTGCAGCAGATTTGCAGGATGCACTCAAGAGGTGTCTCGGTCTGCGCGAATGTCTTGTCTTGGCTGCTCCGCAGGTGGATACCGACGGTTCTGAGGGCCCAGACATGATCGGCAGGTTGAGTGCGCTTGGCGCACGCTACCTGCAGGAGAATATTGCCGATGGCAGCGTGGTGGGGGTGAGCTGGAGCAGCACCGTCTACCACGTTGTGAGCGCCAGGTACTTGCAGGAGAAGAGCAACGTGACGGTGGTCCAGTTGATGGGCAGCATAGGCGGGTCCATACCCGAGCTAGATGGGGTATCCATCACCGCACGCCTCGCTGATGACTGGGGCGTAAAAGCGCATTATCTGCACGCTCCCATGCTCGTGGCCGATGCCGTCGTGCGCAACGGACTATTGCGTGACCCGCATATCAAGAGGACCCTAGAGGTAGCCAGAAGCGCGGATACCATGGTGGTGTCGGTTGGTGCTATAGATCGAAACTCGGGACAATATCGTACCGGTTATCTTGACGATGCCGATCTGGACTATATCCGCGGGCGCGGAGCGGTTGGCGATATCTGTGGCTCCTATTTTTCGTACGATGGCTCCCCAGTTGGGCTTCGGATGAACGAGCGTACGATAGCCATAGGTTTTGAGGACATGAAAGGCATCCCCAACCGGATCGGCGTCAGCGGGGGAATGCACAAGGTTCGACCGAACATTGGGGCGGCGCGCGCGGGATTGCTCAACGTGTTGATTACGGACCAGGACACAGCCAGGGAAATGTTGGCCACCTTGAGGAGCGAGGACGCTGTAGCGTCCTCAGGCGACCGCAGGGTATAGGCTGCGGTCCGGACTACTCCAGGCCGCTTGGTTCCCGTCCTCCGAAGGGGGGTAAGCTCAACTCGGCGTCATCGGAGCGAGCGACTGCTCGGAGTTACCGGATAATTCCAAGGGAATCGCACGGTAGTGATCTATACCTCGGCGCACGACGCGTAATCGGTGGTCTGTTGAAGTAGGAAAAGAGCCTATCTACGGTTGATTTAAGCGTATTTACGACTCTACCGAGCAAGCGCATTCCGAGCACTCCCAGCCTGCGCATATCCCTCCTCAACAAACTACCGCTATAGCGGGTCGCAATGATATCGGTCCGGCTAGCCTTAATGTTTGGCATGCTGCTGATCTGCGTAAATTGGCCAAGGCCCGCGGCGTCGAGGTGGCGGGCCTTTATACCAGACGAATCTGACCACCGTCGGGGTGTCGGTCGAGCTGTTGTGGAACGTCCTTGAAACCGTGAAGGACAACAAGGAACCCGACGAGCTACAGCGAGGTCGAGAAAGCTATTGGTGCACAGCTGACCGCCAAACAACCCGCCATCGAGACACCCCTGGGGCAGTCCGCTCCCTGAAGCTAGCGCAGCCGCACGTGCGGTTGCGCCTAGCTTCGTATGGAGGCAAGATTACAGTGTGGCGTTCAAGCCACCGGGGAGAGCGAGAAAAGGAGAAGGGTAAGGGTGCCGTTCTATTTGGTCCAATTTAGCTATACCGAACAAGCGGTGGCCCATTTAGTCCACCATCCGCAGAACCGCATCGAAGCAGTGAGACCAGCGTTCGAAGAGGCTGGTGTTACGATCCGCGATTCTTGGCTTGCTTTCGGGGATTACGACGTGATCCTTGTCATCGAGGCGCCAGGCAACGCGCAAGCATCGGCTATCGCCATGGCCGTTACGGCAGGAGGTGCGGTACGGAACTACAAGACCACGCCGCTGATGACGTGGGAAGAGGGGATCGAAGCGATGCGGGTGGCAGGCGGCTCGGAATACCGACCACCTGGTGGCTAGCCGAGAACGACCGGGGAAAAGGGCCGGAGGCGCAACATCCCCAGCTTTTTAGTTTAGGACGGCCACTTTTGGCTCGGACCCGCAAAGGACTCTTGGTTCAAGAAGCCGCCCATATCCCGCCTCAACAAACTACCGATAAGACTCAGCCGGTATCCCTTCCGTCCTTCAAGGCGCACGCTACCGCTTGCTCGAAGCCCATCGTCCGGCCTTCCATCCAGGCGCTAACAGGTAGCAGCCGCGATCGAGCCACCCGGGTGAACCGTCGGCGTCGATCCAGGAGAACAGCGCCACTCCGTCCCGTCCGACCTTTCGCAGGACAGGACGACAAACCGTGCCTTGCGTTGCCCGCCAGGGTGGAGAAGTTGAGGATGCCGCTGAGTATGAGGATTTTTACCTCGGAGTGTTGCGTACGACGATACATTTGGGGAATGCGCCGGATCGACCGACGTTCGGCGCCCCCAGAACAGGGGCCGCACCCTGGAGGAGGTAGACGCCGAACCGCACCGCGCTCACCCGCGCATCTGGGAGACCTCGATTTGCAGCCGGAAGCGCCGCGACTCGCCGGGAGAGAGATGGATCACGCGTCCCTCCGCCTCCTCCTTCTGGTACCCGCCGACCCGGCAGGTCGCCGGCTCCAGCCCGACCACGTAGGTACCCTCCCCGGTCATGGTCCACTGCACGAAGTGGGGCAGCTCCTCGGGGCGGAAGCGCACCGAGAGGGCTATCCCCCCTTCGAGCGACGGATTTTCCAGGCGCGCCTCGGCCCAACCTTCCGCGTCCGTCCGCGGGCGGTGGTAGAAGACACGCTCACGAAACCCCGCCATCGGGGCCGCGAAGGTATCCCAGTTTTCAAGTCCCTTGCGCGCCTCGGCGTCGCGCGGCTCCGGTGGGTCTCCGGGGCCCACGAGGCGGGCCGACGCGTCCAGGAGGGGCCAGCCGAGGTTTATGTGATAGAGGAGCATCAGGGGCTCCGTGCCATGGCCTTCGTTGCGCACGGTGTCCTCGATCTGCACACATACCTCCCCGACGCGGGCAGAGATCGTGCGTCTCAGAACCAGGTTGGCGCCGAACACCTGGCTCTCGCGCACCTCAGCGCGCGCCTTGAGGAGACAGCCCTCCCCGTCCCACCGGGCCTCGCGCGAGAGGAGGGTGGCGGGGGTGTTGGAGATCCTACCGTGCAACCCGAGCTCCTCTCCGTCTCTCTCGGAGGGCTCGCCGACGTTCTGGAGCCCGCAGGTGACGAGCAGTCCTCCGCCGAACGACCGGAGCCAGCCCTCCCCCCAAAGCTCCCGGAAGTGAGGCGCCACCACGCCGGTCGGCGAGAGCCAGGCTAGCGGCGCTCCCCGGTACTCGGCCGCGCCGAGATCCATCCCCCGGTCGCAGAGCACGTCGAAGGAGAGGCTGCCGCCCGTCCTGAACCGGAGGGCTCGCACGCCGCGCGCGGGGCCCTCCTCGAAGATGAACGGCTCAATGCCGGCCACCTGTCCCAACCTCCCTACCCGCCGCCGCAGCTCCCGGGGAGCCAGGGCCTTGCCGTAGAGATCCATGCTACCCACCTCCCTACCTCGAACGACGCCCCGGAGTAGAATACCCTCACCGGGACGGGAACGTGGATCGGGAAAGGGCGATCCCGGATAGCAGGACGGAGAAGCGATGCAGACTTATCCCATAAAGCTGACAGCCCACGTGCGCTCCTACTATTTCGGGGAGCGTCTGATCCCCGAGATGCTGGGCAAGAAGGAAGTCCCCGAGGGTGTCGTGGCCGAGACGTGGGAGATAAGCGACTACCGCGAGGCGCGCGCCACCATGACCAATGGTCCCTACGCCGGAAGGACGCTCCACGACCTCGTCGTCGAGTTCCCGCAGGCGCTCGTCGGAGAGGGCTGGAGCGGCCTGCACTTCCCGCTGCTTTTGAAGTTCCTCGATGCCTCGCACATGCTCCCCGTCCACCTCCACGCCGACGACGAGACGGCCCGCTTGAAGCACGGCGAGCCTCACGGCAAGACCGAGGCCTGGCACATCCTCTGGGCCGCCGAGGGAGCGACGATCCTGGCCGGCGTAAAGGAGGGGCTCGGTCGCGAGGAGCTCTTCGAAGCCTTCAAGGCCAAAGATTACGACGCTGTTATGCCCCGCCATCCCATACGAGCGGGGGACACCGTCTACGTTCCCGGCGGGACCATCCACACCTTCGGGCCGGACACCCTGATCTTCGAGGTCCAGCAGACCTCCGACCTCGGCCAGTTCGTGACCCCGATGAGCCTCTACGGCGAGCCGCTCGACGAGGAGACCTGGGACGCGAACATAAACGCCGCCCTCGACGAGTTGAAGACGGATTACCTGCCGCGCCCCAACCCCGGTCTCATCCTCGAGGACGGGCCCAACCGCCGCGTAGTGTGCTGCGCCGGCCCGCACTTCGCCCTCGAGCGCTGGACGCTTAGGGAGATGCGCGTCGAGCCCTCCAATCCGGAGCGTTGCATCACCCTCTCGAACGTCGGGGGGCCGGTGCGCCTCGAGTACCCGGGCGGGACGGAAACGCTCGTGCGCGCCGAGAGCTGCATACTGCCGGCCTCTATGGGCGAGGCGCGTGTGGTTCCCGATGGAGGAGAGGCGAGCCTCGTCCTCTGCTACGTGCCGGATCTGGAGCGGGACGTGGTCGCACGCCTGCGGGAAGCCGGGTATTCCGACGAGGACATACGGGCACTGGGAGAAGTTGCTGTTTAGCAGGTACGGACGGAGGTGAAGCCGTGGGCAAGATAGTGACCCTGCCCGGGGTGGTGGCGGATGTCTACCGGGAGGAGACGCCCTCCTAGGTCGAATCACAGTGCCGGGACACGTCCAGCGGGGCGACACCTTCGACCGTACGCTGTAGCGTCTCACGAACGTCCTTGCGCTCCAGGTCGGGGTAGGCCTTGAGGATCTCCTCTTCGCCCATGCCGTCAGCTACCATCCCGACCACCGTCGCCACGAAGATGCGCAAGCCCCGGCAGAAGGCGCGCCCCCATCTTGTCGGGATCCACCATTATGCGATCGAAGGCCACGACGTCGACGCCACCTTTCGGAAGCACTTCCTTACAATTGTCATTGTACTCGACGCTCCGCACGGGCGCCCCTTGAGCTTCGTGCACCGCGAGGCCGTGGGTTATACGGGCTCGAGACAGGGCATTTATTACCACTTACGCTACCACTTATGGGCGCGGGTCCACGAGGATTTGGGGGGATCTAACGACGTCGTCCCGGAGCGAAAAGCTCGTAGACAGGGGCCAAACGGGACCCGATGGGAGTCTACAGAAGCACGGAACGGCTCGCTACGAATCAGAAGGTCGCAGGTTCGAGTCCTGCCGAGTATCCCCGACAGCAGCGCCAGAACCTTCACGTTGCCCCCCACCTCTAGGCAGCAACGTGTAA
>DASTKM010000241.1:0-6187 GCA_035715885.1 Rubrobacter sp. | reverse complement strand
TGGCGTCCGAGGGGCGGGTGACGAGCCGCCGGCCCAGCGTCATGCCCGTACTCACCTAGTCGGGTGTAGTCTGGCACCTCGTTCCCGCTCGCCGAGGGATAGGATCTTCAGCATTGCTCCGCACAGCGCCGTGTAGAGTGGGAGGGGGATGACCACACGACTGTGCATGCTAATATGACTAGTTTACGAGCTTAATAGACGAGAGACGATAACCAGACCCATGCAACACCTGACAGGAGATCAACAAGAGGTCGAATGGCAATTCGACGCCCTCGACGTGCGTCCCGTAGGGCGGTGGCTGGAAAACGGAGAGGGAGACAACAACCCGGCCATAGTCGCCGGCGAGACGCGCGAGATCTCGGACACCTACCTCGACACCGAGGACTGGCGAATCTACCAAGCCGGCTACGCCCTGCGAATCCGGCGCGTGAAAGGCAAGAATAGGGCGGAAGCCACGATGAAGCTGCTGGCTTCGGAAGCCGAAGCGCCGGGGCTTCGTAGCCGGCGCGAGATCTCCGAGCCACTAGATAGTGCGGAGCCTGAAGCCTTCGACGATGACCCAGGCCCGGTCGGGAAGAGGATCGGCACCCTTGTCGGACCGAAAAAGCTGCGTACTCTCTTCGAGATACACACCCGCCGGAACACCTACGGCCTGATCCTTGAAGGCTCGGAGGTGGGGGAGGTGGCCCTCGACGAGACAACCATACCGCTAGAGAATGATGCGGAACCGGCCCAAGTTCGGCGCGTGGAGATCGAAGTGGAACCGGAATCTCTCCTCCGGCTGGAGCCTTTCGTCGAACGTATGCGCGACGCTTGCAGACTCTCGCCGGCCACCGCCTCCAAGTACGAAGCAGGACTCTTCGCACGGGACCTCGCACCACCTGGACCCCCCGAGTTTGGGCCTACAGGCGTGGATGACTCGCTCACGGCGGGAGAGGTGGCCTTCCGGATTCTGCGAGAGCAGTTCGCGGTCTTTCTGACCCACGAGCCAGGCACGCGGATCGGGGAGGATCCGGAGGAGTTGCACGACATGCGTGTTGCGGCCCGCCGGATGCGGGCCGCGATGAAGATCTTCGAGGAGCCGCTCCCGGTTCGGACCCAGAGGTTCCGAAACGAGTTCAAGTGGATCGCCGGAGCCCTGGGTGAGGTGCGCGACCTCGATGTACAGCTCGAACAGCTGGATGGCTGGATCTCTTCCGCCTCCTCAGAGGATAGGGAGCCGCTCGAAGCGCTGCGCGCCGTGTTCCAAGAGCGAAGGAAGAAGGCCCGCAAATCCATGCTCCGAAGGCTCAATTCCCGCCGTTACGCCCGTCTTGTAGAGTCGTTCGGGGCGTTTCTGGAACGAGGGCCATCCCGTCGAGCACAAGCCTCCCGACGACCAATACTGGCCGCCGCCTCGGATCTGGTCCGCAAACCGTATCGCAAGGTGAGAAAGCTCGGCGACCCTCTTAGTGAAGAGTCTTCAGGCGAGGAGTATCACGAGCTCCGCAAGAAAGGCAAGCGTCTGCGCTACGCTCTGGAGTTCCTCTCGGATATCTACGGAGATCCCACAAAAGACCTCATCAAGCCGCTCAAAGATCTTCAAGACGTGCTCGGGGACCATCAAGACGCAGAGGTAGCGGTCGCCCATCTGAGGGAACTGGCGGAATCTAAGGGACGCAGTCCTAAGCTTTCGCCAGAGACTATCTTCGTGATGGGCGGAATCGCGCACCGCTACGAGGTTCAGGCCAGGGAGTTACGCTCCGAGTTTCCGGGGGCTTACAGCAAGGTCAGGGGTAAGCGCTGGAAGAAGGTGAAGAGCGCTATGGAGAAGGCTCGTCCGAAAGAGGAGACCAGATAACCTTCCCGTCGGGAGATCGTTCGACTTACCTAGCGAGATCTGCTTTCGGGCTCTCACTTTCGGCGGCCAGGTGGCGATCGAGGAAGGCGGCGATCTTCGGGTAGGCGTCGAGACGGTTCTTCAGTTTGGCCAGGCCGTGGCCCTCGTCCTCGTAGAGGAGGTAATCGACCGTACCGCTGTTTGCTTTCACCCGATCGACGATCTGCTCGGCCTCCCCGACGGGCACGCGGGGGTCGTTCTTGCCGTGGATGACCATGAGCGGGGCCTTAATGTCCTCGGCCTTGTGGATCGGGCTTATGGACTCGAGGAACGCGCGGTCCTTCTCCAGTGAGCCGTACTCGCACTCGCGCAAGGAGCGACGGTAACTGCCAGTGTTCTCCAGGAAGGTGACGAGGTTGGCGATCCCCACGATGTCGACGCCTGCTGTCCACAGATCCGGGTATTCGGTGAGGGCGGCAAGCACCATGAACCCGCCATAGGAACCTCCCATTACCGCGATACGCTGGTGGCCGCGCTCCCTCAGCCAGTACGCCGCGTGGGAAAGGTCTTCGACGGAGTCCATCCTCAGCCCCACGTCGTCGAGGTGCGTGTAAGCCTTGCCGTATCCCGTCGATCCGCGGACGTTGGGGAAGAACACGGCGTAGCCCCGGCCAAGGAGGTACTGCGTCACAGGAGCGAACGCGGGGCGTGACTGGCTCTCAGGTCCGCCGTGGACGTTCACTATGACGGGGGCGTTTTCCGTCTCGGGCTCGTAGAAGAGGCCTGGTATCTCATGGTCGTCGAAGCTGGTATAGCGCACGACCCGTGGCTTGCGGAAGCTGCGGGGCGGGATGCCTGCCGTCGAGGAGCGGGTAAGGCGCCGCGCATCTCCGTCGGGGAGGTCGACGACCCAGATATCAGGGTTGCGCTCAGGGGCAGTGAGGGTGAAGGCGAGTCGTCTTGAGTCGGGTGAGAACTCGAAGCTGCCCACGATGCCTTCCGGTATCCGTGGGTCAGGCATCCTTCGTCCCCTGCCGTTGAAGAGCAGCACATCGGAGTAGCCATCCACGTTGCGGCTCGCGACCAGGTAGCGGCCGTCCCTCGAAAGTTCGACGCCCTCGACGTCCCGATCGTCCGGGGTGAGGTACTCTAGCGCCAGCGTCGCGAGGTCCAGGCGGGCCAGGCGCAGGAACTCCCCGTCGCGGTCTGTTGCAAGGTAGAGGCTTTCGCCGTCGGGCGTCACGTTCGCGCCGGAGAACCTGGCGTCCCCCTCGTGCCCTGTCAGGAGCGTCGCCTCGCCGGTTTTGAGGTTCAAACGGTACAGGTCGTTGTTCACGTTGGAATGGTGGCGGGAGACGATCAGGGCCCTCCCGTCACGAGCCCAGTCAGCCACCGTGTGGTAGCCGGAGACCTCCCAGACCATCTCAGGCTCGCCTTCTGGCAGTTCCTGGACGTAGACGTCGAAGTCCGTCCCGTTGCGGCGGGTAGCCGTATACGCGATGCGCCTGCCGTCGGGCGAGAAGTCTCCAGGGTAGTGGATGGCATCCGGAGCATTGGTCAGATTCGTCACCTCGCCGTCTTCGAGAAGGAAGATCTGCGCGCGTTCGTTGCCGCCGGCGTCCATGACGAAGAGGAGCCTGTTCTCCGCCGGCGAGTATAGGGCGCCCGAGATGCGCTCCTCGTAAAAGGTGAGTTGCTCGGGCCAGGAGGGACCCTGGGCTCCGCTGGCGACCTCCCACACCTGGGGCACGCCGGTGATCTCCGTCAGGAAAGTGACCTTGAGGCCGTCAGGGGACCAGCTTGCGCCCCAGGCTCCCCTTACTTTGAGATAGCGTGCGAACTCGTAGGCCAACAGGTTCCCTCCTGACTCGGTGCCAGCGAGCAGAGATTAAAACACAACAGAGAAGGCCTGAATCGACCGAGACTCACCCCTTGGTTATACTCAGGCGAGCTTATCGGGAGGGAAGAGCTTGGTTCTCAGACGACTGCGGGACATCTTTGGCGGGCGGGATCGGCCCACGGGTGAGCCGTCGCCCCTCTACGGGCTCGAAGAGGAAGAGAGGGCGAGGATCGGGACGGAAGAAGACCCGCTTCGCAACTTCGAAGCCGCGATGCAACGCAACGAGGAGGCCGAGCTGGCCGTCGAGGGAGGCGACACTGAGCGGGCCATCAAGCTTTACGAGATCAGCATCCGCGAGGAGTTCGTCGGCAGCCACCCTTACGAGCGACTCGCCTCCCTCTACGAAAGCCGGCACAACCTCATCGAAGCTCTCAGGGTATCCGAAGCCTTCACAAAGCTCGCCGCCAGCGGAAAGATGCCCCGCGGAGCCCAACGCTCCGCCGACCGTAAGCTCCCCGAGTTCGAGGCCCGCATCCAACGCTACAGGCGCTCGCTCGACGAAGGGCGATAGACCCAGAAGCCAGCACCACGCCTCACCCAGCAAAAACCACCATATGCAGGTAAAGAGCGTCGCTGATACCACTTAGCGCAGGTCCGCCGTCTATGTAACTGCTTCACAAATAGACGCATAAAACGATATGTAGCGGGTTGTAACTCGATTGTAACGTAGTAAGGTCTTGGGCTTGTTGTGCAAGCGATCTAGAGGGGGACTCTTGAAGTCTTGTCTCAAGATGCTGTTGGTGGCTGGTGCGTTCGCCGTATCGCTGGCCGCTTTTCAGGATGATGCCCTGGCCGACACCCAGCTGGCGAGCTGGTACGGGCCCGGGCTCGAGGGCAACCTGACGGCGAGTGGGGACGTGTTCGAGCCCTACACCGAGTACACGGCGGCCTCACCGTACCTGCCTTTCGGCACGGACTTGCTGGTGACCTACGGAGGCAATTCCGTGGTCGTCGAGGTCACTGACCGTGGGCCGTACGTTGGTGGCAGGGACCTGGACCTCTCCGCGGTTGCTGCCGAGGAGATCGGGCTGACCTACACCGGCGTCGACTATGTTGACGTCGAGGTCCTCAACTACTAAGAGGTCCTCAACTAAGGGTCTTCGCCAGGCGAACGGCGAGACACGAGAGCGGGCGCGGCATTTTTGCTGCGCCCGTTTCCCTTTGGGTTAATCCTCACACCCTTCGCTATCCCAAGCAACGCAGGAGAACTTTCAATGGGCTTCTGGCACGGAGCGCCGGGGCGGAAGGCGTGCGTATAATCTCGCCAAGGGCTTCGAGGCTGAAAGGGTGATGGGATGATGGAGGAGACGCTTCAGGGGGTCAGGTTATTCGAGTTCCTGACCGAGGAGGAGCGGGAGGAATTCGCTGAGGCATCGGAGCCAGTCTCCTTCGGCCCCGGCGAGAACATCATCGAGGAGGGCGCAGATCAGGAGAGTTTGTTCGTGCTTGTCTCAGGCACGGTCGAGGTCAGAAAGGGCTTGTCGGGAGGAAGGAGCAGGCTCCTGGCGGAGATCGACGCCTCACGGGGGCGTACCGTCTTGGGGGAGAGGGGGCTTCTCGGGGAGAGCGGGGCGTCCGCTACGGTCATGGCCGTCGATGAGGTGGAGGCGATAAGTATCCCACGCGATACCTTCAGGCGCATGGTCGCAGAAGGCAGGCCTGCCGCCTTCAAGCTCTCTTACCGCATCGCCCGCACCCTCGCGAGGAGGCTTACGCGTCTGGATGAGGAGGTGGTCGAGGCGATCAGGGAGATCGAGAACAGGGGGGAGACCGACATGGAGGCCTTCCGCGACAGGCTGATAACAGACTGGTCCGTATAGGGGGTTCATTTTATGCGACAGACGCCAGACCTCAGCGACGTGCCGATCTTCGAGCACCTGGACGAGGACGAGCGGGCCGAGTTCGAGGAGCTTTCAGAGCCGGTGAGGTTCGAGGCCGGGCAGAGGATCTTCGAGGAAGGCGCCCCGGAGGAGCGGCTGTATGTGATCACCTCAGGTACCGTCGAGGTCTACAAGAGTGTCCTACCAGGACGCCGGCAACGACTGGCGATCATCGAGGCGCCGACCGTGGTCGGCGAGATGGGCCTCCTCACCGAACCCAGGGCCGCCGCGAGCGTCGAAGCGATGACCATGGTCGAGGCGCACGGCGTTGGTAGGGACCGGCTCCTCGAGATGCTCGACGCCGACTCCCCGGCAGCCTGCAAGCTCGTCTACGAGATCGGCCGTACCCTCGCCGAACGTATGGCAGCGACCAACGAGACCGTCGCCGAAGTAATCTCCCGCCTCGAGAATAGGGCCGGGAGATCGGAAGATATAGACGTCTTCCGGGACCAACTCATCCGGGACTGGAGCTTTTAGAGCATTTCAGCACTTCAGCACGCGAAGCCCGAAGGGCGTAGCGTGCTAATACCCTGGCACCGGCACCTCGTCGAACATCTCCTTGTCGGCGCCGCAATCCGGGCACTTCTC
>DASTKM010000240.1:0-3537 GCA_035715885.1 Rubrobacter sp. | reverse complement strand
CTCGTACTGTCGACCTCGCCCTCGATCGTAAAGTCCCACTCCTCCAGAGGTGTGCGCGGCGTCGGGCCTGCAGAGAGGACGGGGAAGCCCTCCACAAGGTACTGGCCCGGCGGGACTCGGACGTCTCCCTCAGCCCGCCTGCGCCGGCCTCGAAAGCCGCGGGAAATGAACCCTCCACTCACGAATGTACCTCCTGCCGTCGTACTCCGCCGGGAATACATCTATTCTTGCACGCCGCCGAAGGCAGGGTCAAATGCGAGTTCGTCAAAGGAAACCCCGAGCCTGTCGAGAGTTCACTCTCGTTGGCATTACAATAGGTGGATGGCCTTCGGGAATAGACGAGAGAAGCTCTTGCCTGATGGAGTCCCGCGCTACGTCTGACTCTATGACGACGGCGGCGTGACCGCCGAACGCTACACGGCGGTGTTCACGGGGCTTCTCTCGCTGAAGAAGCCGGGCGAGTACCTGTACGTGCGCATGGACGATGATCCACTCCGTTCCGGCGGCTACACGGTGAGCCGTGGCCGTCCGCCTTACGGGGAACTGGGACGCGAGATCTCGTTCGAGGATCTTCCGGAGGGTTGCAAGGACCTGGTGCTGGACATGTACCATAAGATGTGGAACCTGTAGCGTTACGAACCTCGGTTTCCGGGGCATATAGGGTGGTGTCAACGAACCCGGAGGAGGCTATCGTGGACTTCGACCCCGACGACACGGCGCAGTACTTGGAAGGCGTCGATTATCCTGCGAGTAAGGAGGACCTGGCCTCAGCCGCTGAGGGCAACGGGGCGCCAGAGGAGCTCGTGGAGAGGCTACGTACCTTGGGCCGTCCCACCTTCTCGGGTCCGGGTGAGGTTGTGGCAGAGCTAGAGTCTTCACCAACCTCAGGATGAGCCTGTGACAGAGGCGAGCTCCTTACTCCTTCCCAGGAGGAACGAGAACCTGGAGTTCGGGAGTGGCTCCATCTTCTTTGTCGGGAACGCTACGCTTCTGATCCGCTACGCCGGGTTTACTATCCTTACCGACCCCAATTTCCTCCACGCCGGCGACCACGCACACCTGGGCTACGGCCTGACCTCCACGCGCCGGATCAACCGGCCGTGGAGAACGAAGACCTTCCCCCGCTCGATTTCATCTTGCTCTCGAACCTGCACGGCGACACCTACGAATTCGAGGTCTCCGCTGCGCACGGCAGGACTTGACTCCCACTAAGTCAGCATCTTTTTCAGAACGTGATTGCTGTGGCCGTTGGGATAATCTGGGATGTCAGCGACGACTTCGTATCCGAACTTTTCGTAGAACGGCTTTGCCTGGAAGCTGAACGTAGTCAGAAATACTCCGCGGCATCCCTGCATTCTGGCTTCGTCTTCGGCAGCCCTGAGGAGTTTCGCTCCGTACCCCTGCCCGCGAAACGGCTCCGCTACCCACAAGGTGTCGAGGTCGAGCCACCCTCCCCAGACGTGACCAAGGGCCCCGCCGAGCACCGCGCCCCGCTCGTCCTTGAGGAAGATGGCGAGCGGGCTGTAGTAAGCGTCGCCGGTGACCGCCACGTTGAAGAGCGCCAATCCATCGCGCACAAATGTGGCGTCCTCCGCGCCGCCCCTGGGTTCCGAGACGATCCTCGGGTCTGTCATGATCCACCCCCTGTCCGTCTCTCGAGGACTAGGCGGGTACATCCAGGACTATCTTGCCTATTCCGCTACCTTCTTCCATTAGGTGGAGGGCCGAGGCGGTATCTTCGAGCGCGAAGGTCTCGTTTACCTTTGGACGCAGGCCGTGCTCGGCGTAGAGGTCAAGCATGGCGCCAAACTCTTCGGCGGTGCCCATCGCGGTCCCCAGCACGTCGAGATGTTTTAGCGCAATGCGGATGGTCATAGCCTTCGACGTTGGCCCGGCCGTAGCGCCGATGACGACGATCCGCCCGCCCGGCTTGGCGAGCGAGACTAGCGCGTTGAAGTTCTCGCCGCCGACGTGGTCTGCAGAGAGATCCACGCCCCCGGTCATGCTCTTGAGCTCCCTGGACCAGTCCTCCGTGTTGTAGTTTACGCCCCCCTCGGCACCGAGCTCCTTTGAATCCTCGATCTTCTCGTCGCTCCCCGAGGTGACGAAGACGCTGGCACCGAGGGCGCTGGCGATCTGTACCAGAAACGTCGCCACCCCGCCGCCGACGCCTGGCACGAGGACGGTATCGCCCTCAGCGATCCCGCCGCGCGTTACAAGCGCCCTGTAGGCGGTCAGGGCGGCGAGGGGCAGCGCGGCGGCCTCCTCGTGCGAAAGATGCGAGGGCTTGGGGAAGACGTGATCCGCCGGTACCTTGATGAACTGGGCGAAAGTACCGTCGTCAGGAATACCGAGAATTCGGTACTCCTTGCCAGGCATCCGCGGGTTATCTCCCCAGTACAACGCCGGGTTTATAACTACCTCGGTCCCCTCGTCCGGTCCCTCGGCACCCTCCCCCCGGGCTACAACCTCACCTGAACCATCGGAGCCCGGAATCCTGGGCAGGATGTCAGGCGTGACGCCGGGGTACTGCCCATATGTGGCGAACAGATCCCGGCGATTGAGCGCCGCCGCCCGCAGCCGGACCACGGTCTCGCCCGGCCCCGGCTCTGGCTCAGGCACCTCCTCATAAACGAGCTCGTCAGGCCCCTCCAGTTCGTGTAGTCGAACAGCTTTCATGTCGCTCCCTTCAGTCGCTCAGCATGTCAGCACGCCGCTTCACAGCTTGTCAGCTAGTCAGCTTATTACGAATGCGCGTCCCATGCTTTCGCGTAGGCGATTCGCTCATTATGCCCGGTCGGTTGTTGGGGTAACGGATCACCCGAGAAGCCTTTGGTTGACAGGCTGAAGTGCTGACAAGGCGGCGCCGCCGTGCTGACAAGCGGAGGCCGAAGGCCGGAGCGTGCTGACTAACTTCTATACGAAAGCGCTTATGCCCGTCACATCACGACCCACTATCAGCGACTGGATCGTGTCTGTGCCTTCGTACGTATAGACGATCTCCATGTCGGAGAGGTGGCGCGCTACGTGGTACTCCAGCAGGACTCCGTTGCCGCCCATGATGTCCCTGGCGTCGGCGCAGACCTGCTTGGCCTTGCGCGCGTTGTTCATCTTGGCTAGGGAGGCCATCGGACCGGTCATCTTCCCCTGCTCCTGGAGCTGGGCAAGGCGGTAGCACATTAGCTGCATGTTGGTGATCTCGGCGAGCATGCCTGAGAGCTTGTTCTGGATGAGCTGGAAGCCGGCTATCGGCTTGCCGAACTGTACCCGCTCCTGGGCATACTGCAGCGCCGCTTCATAAGCTGCGATGGCATGCCCTATGGCCTCCCAGGCGACGCCGCTGCGGGTGGCAGTCAAAACCTTGTTGGTGTCCTTGAATGAGTTTGCGCCTTCGAGGCGGTTCTCGTCGGGGACGAGGACATCTTCTAGATGTATGTCCGGTTGCCAGACGGCGCGCTTGCCCATCTTGCCCTTTATTAGCTCTGTGGAGTAGCCTGGATGGTGCTCGCCGTTCTCGTCCTTCTCGAGCATGAAGGC
>DASTKM010000239.1:0-7836 GCA_035715885.1 Rubrobacter sp. | reverse complement strand
CGTACCCGTGGTGACGACGTCCTCCACAAGGGCTACTCTCTCGCCCTTCTCCAGGTTGCCTTCGATACTGCGTCCGGCGGAGCTGCCATGTTCTTTGGCAGACTTGCGGACGATGACGTAGGGCAACCCTGTGGCGAGGGCCGTGGCCACAACGAGGGGAACGGCACCGAGCTCTACACCGGCGAGCCGCTCTACTCCCCCCGGTATAGCTGTAGCCAGCGCGTCGGCCACGTCGCGCAGGAGGTTAGGTTCGGTAGAGAAGAGGTACTTGTCCACATAGAAGCTGCTGCGCTCTCCGCTGGAGAGCACGAAGTCCCCTTCCAGGAGCGCCGCGTCCCTGATGCGGGGCGCGAGATCAGGCACCCGGTTCACCGGTGGTCCTCTCCTTGTGTTCGTGATCCTCCATGGCCTCGTCGAAGGGCCCGAAGTCTACCTGTCCGAGTAGCACGCCGATCTCGCGCGACTCGTCCCCCGCGGTGTCGAGCCTGGCTTCTATACGTGCGTTGATCTCGGCCAATAGTTCCACAGCCTCGCCCAGGGTCCCGACCAGATCTTCTTCTGGTACGTCGTCGAAAGAGTCGGTGAGCTTCTCGAGCTCGTCGACCTTCTCCTCCAGACCTCCCAGATCGTCCTGTTGCTTTCCTCGATCTTCCATTGGTTCCGGACTATACACCATGCCGACCCCGTCTTCGGCCTCCGGAAGACCCGCGCTCGTCCCAAGAGAGCGCCGCGACCATCAACGAGCAAGCCGCGAAAGGCAGGACTACTCGATCAATGACATCAAAGCCCGACCTGCCTACCTTCACTTCGTCACCCTGTCTATGGCCTTTATCAGGTCATTTATCATCTCTTCGGAGGCGCCATCCCGTTCGGCCCGCTCCTCGACGAAGTCCTTCAAGAGGACCGTGTTTATTCGCCTGATGGCCGAGAAGATAGCGTTGGTTTGCTGGACGATGTCGGCGTAGGTTACGTCGCCCTCCTCGACCATCTTCTCGACTCCCCTGACATGGCCTTCCACGCTCTTGAGCCGGCGTATCACCTCGCTCCTGGTCTGCCTCTGCAACGCTTGCGCTACCTCCCTCTATCGTCGGATCTCCGCCAGTAGCTCCCTGACCACCGTGGCGTCGTGGAAGGGGATGTCCCCTTCAGGGAGGTGCTGGACCCTCTCGTGTCCCTTGCCGGCTACCACTACGATGTCACCGGTTCTCGCCGCCTCCAGCGCGCGCCGGATCGCCTTCCGCCTGTCAAGCTCGATGCTGGTCCGTGAGAGATCCGAGCCGGCCTCGACCTCTCTTGCTATCTTCTCGGGGTCCTCAGAGTAGGCGTCGTCCGTCGTAATGAGGCTCATGTCGGCGAGAAGCGAGGCTATCCGTCCCATCTTGGGCCGCTTCGCCCCATCCCTGTCTCCGGCCGCCCCGAATACACAGATAACTCGCCTCCTGCTACCTGCTATCCCCCTTGCCAACCGAAGGACAGCATCCAGCCCAACGTCGGTGTGGGCGTAGTCGACGACTACCTCGAACCCGTACTCCCCGGCCGCCGCGATCCGCTCGAAGCGTCCAGGAACCTGTCCCATCCCTCGCACTGCATGGCTTACCGCCGTTTCATCCGTCCCAACGGCGAGCGCGAGGGAGGCGGCTCCGGCGACGTTGAGCACGTTGTAAGCTCCGAGCAGCGGCGTCTGGAGCCCGAGGACGCCTTCGGAATGGTGGAGCGCGAAGCTCGTCCTGCTCCGGGTCGTCTCGACCTCGGCGATCCTGTAATCCGCCTCAGCCATGCTCCCGAATGTACTCACGTTTTCCAGCTCTCCGGCCAGCCGCCTCCCGTAAGCATCCTCGACGTTGGCGAGCCTGGGGCCTTCGGTCATGTAGAAGAGCCCACGCTTGGCTGCGTAGTAGGCCTCCATCGAGCCGTGGAGATCCAGGTGGTCCCTGGTCAGGTTGGTGAAGATCGCCCCCGCGAAGCGCGTCCCTGCGACACGCTTCAGGGATAGCCCGTGCGAGGAGACTTCCATAACGACCCTGCGGACGCCCGACCGCAGCATCGAGGCGAGCGTCCCCTGCACCTCTGTGGCCTCGGGGGTGGTCCTTACCGCGGGGCGGATCTCGCCCCCGGAGATAGTCGCGGCGGTGGTCATGAGCCCGCACTCGCCCTCACCGTAGGCGCGAGCGAGGATCGCATGCAGAACGTAGCAGGTCGTAGTCTTGCCGTTGGTGCCCGTAACGCCGTAGATCTCCATGCTCCGCGAAGGATCGCCATTGACCTCCCTGGCCAGCACCGCCAGAGCACCTCGTGCGTCTGCCACGACCGCGGTCGGGACACCAGGAACGTCGCTCTCAGCCACAACGAGGACGGCCCCGCCACGAATGGCCTCGGGCGCAAACTCCTTCCCGTCACGCTTGAAGCCAGGGATCGCGACGAAGGCGAAGCCCGGCTCTACGCAACGAGAGTCGTGCGTCACGCCCCCCACGCCCCGCACACCGGAAGGGATCTTCGTCCCGAGAACCCGAGTAAGCTTTGCCCGGTCAAGGATCACGGCCCTAGTGTAGCAAGAGCCATAACGAGAACCTCATGTAGATTTTCTCAAGAGAACTCAACACGCCGAAATATGCCTGAAATACCGCTGAAACTGTGTTGAAACGGCGCCGAAACACGCCTTGGTTTTCAGAAGGCGGAAATGTGGTAAAAGAATACACACGAAATAGGGTCGAAATCCGGTGACTCACCATATATGGTGTGTTACGCTACGCGGGTCATTTTTTACAGGGATTTCACAATTGTGTCTATGTGTGTCCGGCTGCCGTCAGTTGGTGCACAGAGGCGCAGGAGAGGAGATAAATGGCGACCCAGAACTCCATGATGCTGGCGGAGCGGACTGACGAGCTTTTGAATCGGGGGCGAAGTCAGGGCTTTCTCAGCACAGAGGAGGTCGCCAATCTCTTGCAGGAAGGGGATCTCTCGGCGGCGGAGGTAGAGGAGTTCTACACCACGCTAGAGGAAGAAGAGATAACGATCGTGGATGGCGAGGCGTCCGAGAATGGGGGGAGCCGAACTACGGTTGCTGCCGCTGTCCACGTCACTGAGGCTCCTGCGGTCCAGATCGCCCACGCCGTAGCCACGGGGGATTCCATCAGGATGTACCTCGCCGAGATTGGAAGAGTGCCCCTTCTTACCCACGCTGACGAGATAATGCTCGCCAAAGGTATTGCCAGGGGGTGTAAGAGGTCCAAGGACCGTCTCGTCGAGGCCAACCTGAGGCTGGTCGTCTCCATCGCCAAGAAGTACCGCAACCGGGGCGTTTCGTTCCTCGACCTCATCCAGGAAGGCAACCTGGGGCTCATAAGGGCGGCCGAGAAATTCGACCATTCCAAAGGCTACAAGTTCTCCACGTATGCGACGTGGTGGATAAGGCAGGCCATAACCCGCGCCATCGCTGATAAGGGGCGGACCATCCGCATTCCCGTTCACATGGTGGAGAAGGTCAACAAGTACCACAGGACCCACAGGCGCATGATCCAGACCCTCGGGCGCGAGCCTTCAGAGGAGGAGATCGCGCGTGAGCTAGGCGTTTTCGTCACTGAGATTCAGAGGCTGCAGGAGATCAGCCAGCGTTCCATAAGCCTCGCCACCCCCGTCGGGGACGACGACTCCTCCGAGCTCGGCGACTTCCTGGAGGACGCCGGCTCCGTGACCCCCACGGACGCCGTCTCGGAATCGCTGCTCAAGGCCCATCTCAGGGAGGCGCTAGACGAGCTGCCTGAGAGGGAGCGTCAGATCATCGAGCTCCGGTTTGGGATGAAGGACGACCGTCCGCGCACCCTGGAAGAGGTGGGCCGCGAGTTCGATATCACGCGCGAGCGGGTCCGCCAGATCCAGATGAAGACCCTGAATTTGCTCCGCGAGCAGCGCCGCACCCAGAACCTGCGCGAGTACCTCAACTAGGAACACCCTGGATACCCAGGATGAGCTCCACGGGTTCGTCTGCGACGTGGCCCGCAGGGCTGGGGAGCTTCAGATTTCGCGCTACCAGAATCCTGGCGAAGTAAGAGAGAAGGCCCCGAAGGACTTCGTAACCGAGGTGGATCTCCTTTGCGAGGTGTTGATGGTGAACGCCATAGGGGAGCGCTACCCCGACGACGCCATCCTCTCCGAGGAGATGGGCGGGTCGGTCTCGGAGAGCGGGCGCACCTGGCTCCTCGACCCCGTTGACGGCACCGCGAACTACATGAAGGCGAACCCCATGTTCTGCGCCTGCGTCTCCGTCATGGAGGGCGGCACCGTTACCCACGCCGCCGTCGCCGCGCCCCGCCTCGGGGACCTGTACCACGCGAGATCCGGGGGCGGCGCCTACAGGGAGAGTGGTGGTAGAGAGACGCCCCTGCACGTCAGCGATACGAAGAGCCTGGAGTACGCCATCGCCGGCGCCGATCTCTCTCTGCACGGCGGAGAGCCTCAAGAACCCGGGGTAGAGAGAGTGCTACTCGGAGCCTGGCAGCTAAGGGCTCTTGGCAGCGCGGGCATCAGGGGCGCCTGGCTCGCGGCCGGGTACCTCGACGTCTCCGTCGGCACCCGTAACACGGTCTGGGACTACGCCCCGACGGTCCTCCTCGTCTCCGAAGCAGGGGGACGCGCAACAGACCTCTCGGGCGAGCCGTGGAACCTCTCCTCGGAAGGCCTCATCGCCACCAACGCCACCCTGCACGACGAAGTCCTGCAGACACTGCACAGCGCCTGAGCGGGCCGCAGGTTCCTCCGCGAAGGGCCTCCGGTTAGACTGACGCCTGAGAGCCTCTTCGTCCCGCGATGAGTGCCAAGACCAAGGCTGCGAGGAGCATAGGGACTACGATGCCGAAGGCGGTGCTTATGCCGACCCTGTCGGCCAGGGCTCCCAGGACGAAGGGAGCCACGAGAATGGCGCCGCCTCCTCCGACGGAGAGCCTCGCCGCGGCTGCATCGGTGTTGCCTGGTGCCGACGCGATGGCCGCCGAGACGCCGAGGGGGTAGACGCCGCCGATGCCAAGCCCCGTTACGAAGAGGCCGGCCAGGGCCAGGAGAGTTCCCGGAGAGAGCCAGAACAAAGGAAACCCGAAGAGTGCCAAGAAGAGGGTCGCGGCGAGGAGGATAGCCGGGGGCATAGTACGCGCCAGCCGGCTGCTCACGACCCTTCCTGCGAGCATCGCGGCGAAGTAGGCCGTGAGGGAAGTCGCCGCGGCCGGGCGGGTCAGGCCGGTTCCGTCCGCGAGGAAATCCGCCCCCCAGTATCCCACGCACCACTCCGAGGCGACACCAAGCGCCACGAGCACCCAGAACGCCCAGTAGAGCGGGGGCAGGGTCGGGGCATCGGCCGGCGCATCATTCTCCGCCGCGTTGGTCCGAAGGTCGAGGGGCTGGGAGAAGTAACGCGCGGCGAGCAGCACGAGTGCCACCGCGGGCACGACCAGCGCCGCGCGCCAACCGAGCCCCGACGCCGCGGACGCGCCGACCAGGAGCGGGGCGATGATCGCGCAAGCGCTCGCTGTGACGTTCGACTCGGTAAGTGCTACGGCGCTGTACTCTCCGTGCCTGTCGGAGAGCACAGCCTGGGAGGTTACGATCAAGAGGGCGCCGCAGATACCCATGGCGAAGGTCGCAGGGACGGTGCCCCAGGCACTCTGACCCAAGATCAGGAGTAGGGCGCCGGCGGCCATGCCGAATGCCCCGCCCCAGAGGGCTGCGCGTCTCCCCCAGCGGCCCACGATCCTGTCTCCGAAGAAGCCGAGCAACACGGCACCGAGGGCGAAGGCGCTGAAGTGGAGGCTCGCCGCAGCGTAGCCGAGGTCCAGCTCCCTCCTGAGGAAGGGCATGATCGGCCCCAGAACCGTCTCCATAAAGGCGAAGAAGCCAACCAGTCCATAGGTCATCCAGGTGGCAGAGTCCCTCGCGAAAGCGGCCTGCGCACCGCGGGTCTGCTTCAAGGGAGGCTCCTGAACTTCACGCGTGCACCACTCTTGCGGCCCGGCGAAGACTCAAAGTCTGTCCCCGTGAGCGTTCTAGCCTCCGTCCGGTGCGGGTGAGGCCGACGCTGGAGAAGCACTCGCAGGAAACTGTTGCGATGGCGGCTCCTGATCGGAGTCCGGCGCGGACGGTGGCTGCTCCTCTGAGGAACCCGGCTCTTCTGATCTGGTCCCTGTATTCTCTGGACCTGGGTCTTCCCCTTTCGTGTCGCCGCTATTCTCTTCTTTGGGCTTCTCCGGTTCTGGCGGGGGCTCGGGTTTGACGTAGGTGCGTCCGTCGGTCTTCACTTCCAGGTGCAAATCGGGGTTCGGTGCGTCGAACTGTTGGATCGGGTACTTCTGGACGGCGCTCTGCATGTAGAGGGACCAGATGTCCAGGGGGTAGTTCTCGCCGTTGACCTCAGGGAGGCCGTTTATGTTTGTCATAGAGCGCCGCTCGTTCGGGTAGCCTACCCAGACGCTCGTGGAGAGTTGCGGTATGAAGCCGATAAACCAGGCGTCTACGAACTCGTTCGAGGTACCTGTCTTGCCCGCGGAGGGGCGGCCTATCTCGGCTTCGAGATCGTGGTAGTAGCTGGCCGTTCCGCGTTCGACCACACCGCGCAGCGCCTCCGTGACGACGGCCGCCTCGTCGTTGCTTAGGACCTCCTCGCCGAAGGGGCGGTGTTCCTCCAGAAGCGTGTCCTTCCCTTTATCGTCCTTCATAACCTTTTCGACCAGGTATGGTTCCATGTGCGTACCCGAGTTGGCGAAGGTCGAGTATGCCGAGGCCATCTCTAGGGGCGTAACCCCGACCCTGAGACCCCCGATCGCGGTCGAAGGATAGGCGTCGATCTCGGTGTCTATGCCCAGCTCGTTAGCCATCTCCACCACCTTCTGGAGGCCGAGATCCAGGGCCAACTGGACGAATACAGTGTTGTCCGAATCGGCGAGCGCCTTCTCGAGTGTGATCGGACCGCGGTGGATGAAGTCGTAGTTGTCCACCTCGTAAGGCCTGGCGTTCTGGCCCATGTCTATGGTTAGGTGCTTGGAGATATACATGGTCTCGGGTGAGATACCCTCGTGTACGGCCTCCGAGTAGACAAAGGGCTTGAACGAGCTTCCCGCCTGCCGGTGCGCCTGGGTCGCGAGGTTGAACTTCACCTGGTCGAAGTCCGAGCCGCCGACCATAGCCCTCACAGCGCCGGTTCCAGGTTCGATCGAGACCAGGGAGGCAGAAGGATCGCCGGCTTCCGGGTTGACGATGGAGTCGACCGCATCGTTCGCCATGGCCTGGAGATCCGGGTCCAGGGTGGTGTAGATCTTGAGCCCACCCTCGTAGACCATGTCGTCACCGTACTCCTCGGCTATCTCCTTTCGGACGGCGTTGAGGAAGTACTCATTGTCGTTCTGGTGCTGGACCCTGCCACGGCTCACATCGAGCTTCGATGCCACGGCCCTGTCATGTTCTTTCTTGGAGATGTGGCCGTACTCGAGCATTCTGTCGAGCACGACGTTGCGCCTCTCTTTCGCGCTCTCGGGATCGACGAAAGGATCGTAGATGCCGGGCAGATTGATGATTCCGGCCAGAAGCGCCGACTCTGAGAGCGTGAGGTCTGAGGCTTCTTTGTTGAAGTAGGTACTGGCCGCGGCCTCAGCGCCGTAGGCGTTAGCCCCGAAGTACACGGTATTGAGGTACTGTTCGAGGATCTCACCTTTGGAGTGCTCTTTCTCGTACTGCCAGGCGAGCGAGCCCTCGACGAACTTCCGTTCGAAGCTGGGGACCTGGCGCTCCTGCTGGGCTATGTAAGTGTTCTTTATGAGCTGCTGGGTCAGGGTGGAGCCACCCTCCTGAATGGAGAGG
>DASTKM010000238.1:0-4513 GCA_035715885.1 Rubrobacter sp. | reverse complement strand
TCTGTGAACCCGATGCGCAGGAGCCCGTAGAGGGTAAATGCCGCGTCCCTGAGCCAGGTGTAGCGGTAGTCCCAGTTGCGCTCTCCGCCGATGGCCTCGGGCAATCCCATGGTAGGGGCGGCTACTATCGCGCCTGTCGGCTCGAAGGTGAGCAACTTCAGGGTAAGGGCCGAGCGGCGGACCATCTCGCGCCAGCGACCGGTGTAGGTGCACTTGGAAAGCCAGCGGCGCCAGTACTGGACGGTCTGCATGAAGATCTCTTCTTCGTCCATCCTAGAGAGACAGACCCCGCAGTCTTCTCCAGCTTCTATCTCCCTGAGCACGAAAACCGTGGACTGTCCCTCTTGCAGCGTGAACTGGGCGGTTGTCCCGTTGTCCCTTTGCTCCAGGGGGAAGAATGATGCCAGGCCCAGGCTGAGATCAGGGGAGTGGAAGGTCGCCCCGCCGGGGACGATCCTGGTCTCGTGCTCTTTGCGGGCGTAATCGAAGGCAGGGGAACACTCCATCCGGAAGGTCATGGTGCCGCGCACCACCTCGACGCGACGGACGATCTGGTGGCGCTTGTGGCCACTCTCCTGAGCGCCTATCGGCATGTAGTCCGTGATCTCTCCAACCCCGTCAGGCGTGAAGAACCGCGTGACCAGGACGTTGGTATCAGGCCAGTAGAGTTGTTTGGTGGTGACTTCGCCTCCTTCAGGTGAGACCTTGAACCGCCCACCTTTCACGCTGTCGAGGATGGCCGCGAAGACGCTTGGGGAGTCGTGGTGCGGCAGGCACAGCCAGTCTATGGAACCATCCATCCCCACCAGGGCCGTCGTATGCAGATCGCCGATGATCCCATAGTTCTCTATGGGCTGGTAGCCCGGTGCGTCCCCCGAACCGGTGCGGTCGGATTCGCTTGCTGCCTCGTGGATCGTCATCTCCTTGCTCCTCCTCCGCAGGGGGTCTCGCTGTCGTCTTCCGTCATCCGGCCATCTCATGAGCCCTTTTCCTCGTACAGAGTCTCCGATGGGCCATATCCTCGGCTCCTGGGTGAGTCAATCTTCCATCGGGAAGATATCTGTGGGCGCCTGTACAATTAGAACCCCGTTGGCCCGCGCGTGCAACAGCGGTGGCTTCAGATGAAGGATGTGGCGCTCGCAGGCGCTAAGATATGTTCTGGTTCTACGAGCTAAAGACCGGGAGGCCTGGCATGATATCCGAAGAGCAGGTGCGCCACGTTGCGAATCTGGCGCGGTTGGGACTCACAGACGATGAGATAGAGAAGATAGGCGGGCAGCTCGACGCGATCCTGGACAGCATAGAGAAGATACAGGAGCTGGACCTCGCCGAGGTGCCGCCTACGGCGAACCCGCTCGACCTCTCGAACGTCCTACGCCCCGACGAGCCGCGCCCCGAGCTCTCACAGGAACAGGCACTCTCCCCGGCCCCCGAGCGTGTCGACGATCTCTTCGCTGTCCCCAGGATCGACTGAGATGCCTGCTAGCCTGCTGGATCTCACTGCCTACGGGCTCGCAAAGGAGATAGAAGGTGGCGAGGTCTCGGCCCGCGAGGCCACAGATGTCGCCAACACGCGCGTCGAAGAGGTAGAGGATGGGGTCAACGCCTTTGTGACGACAACCCCAGAGCTGGCGCTCGAACGCGCCGACGCGGTGGATACCAGGAACGGCGAGCGCGCGCTCTGGGAGGCGGTTCCGCTCGCCGTCAAGGACGTGCTCTCTACGCGTGGCGTGAGGACGACGTGCGGGTCGAGGATTCTCGAGAACTTCGAGCCACTCTACGACGCTTCGGCGCTTCTGAACTTCGGTGAGGACCTCATCATGGTGGGCAAGGCCAACTGCGACGAGTTCGCCATGGGCTCATCGACGGAGAACTCGGCCTGGGGTCCTAGCCGCAACCCCTGGGACCTGGGCCGTGTTCCTGGCGGGTCCTCGGGCGGATCTGCTGCTGCGGTCGCGGCGGGCGAGGGCTGGTGGGCGCTGGGGACGGACACGGGCGGCTCCGTGCGCCAGCCTGCGGCGCTCTGTGGCATCGTTGGGCTCAAGCCCACTTACGGGAGGGTCTCGCGCTATGGCCTGATCGCCTTCGCCTCCTCGCTCGACGTGGTCGGGCCGATGACCCGCGACGTGCGGGACGCGGCGCTTCTGTTGCAGGCCATCGCGGGCCACGATCCTCGCGACTCGACGAGCGCCAACGTGGAGGTCCCAGACTATCTGGCGAACCTCGAGGACGGCATGGAGGGTTTGCGGATCGGGGTGGTACCCGAGTTGATGGGTGAGGGGATAGAGCCTGGCGTGCGCGAGGTCGTGGAGAGGGTGGCCCGAGAACTCGAAAGCGCTGGCGCCGAGGTGGGGGAGGCGAGCCTGCCACATTCCGGGTACGGGCTTCCAGCCTACTACATCATCGCCCCGGCCGAGGTCTCATCCAACCTTGCCCGCTTCGACGGCGTGCGCTACGGCCTGCGGGTCCCTGAGGACGGCGTGCACGAGATGTACCGCAAGACGCGCGAGGAGGGCTTCGGGGACGAGGCGAAGCGGAGGATCATGCTCGGCACCTACGCCCTGTCCTCGGGCTACTATGACGCCTACTACGCCCAGGCCCAGAAGGTCAGGACCAGGATCATCGAGGACTTCCGGGCGGGCTTCGCCCGCTTCGACGTACTGCTCTCGCCGACAGCGCCCTCGGTGGCGTTCGAGATCGGGGAGAAGGTGGACGACCCCCTCGCCATGTACGCCAACGACATCTGCGCCGTCCCCGCCAACCTGGCCGGCATCCCTGCCATAAGCGTCCCGGCAGGCCTCTTTGAGGGGCTCCCTGTAGGCGTCCAGCTCATGGGCGACCACTTCACCGAGCCTATGCTACTACGGGCGGCCAGGGCCACCGAACAGGTAGCTGACTTCCCCTTCCAGATGAAACCTTGATGCTTCAGACGACCCTGCTCGGCCTGTCGGCGCTGCCGCTGTCCCTGCCGCGTACACTGAAGGCCGTGATCAGTATCAAGATCCCGAACGCCACGGCGTAGATCCCGATCAGCCATATTAGCGAGAACAACCCGGCTACCGGTCCTATCACGGCCAGGATCACCCCGAAGAGCACGGATAATGCGCCACCGACGATCATGGCCCATTCGCCCCTTATCTCCCTGCGCAGTCTAATGGCCATTACTATCTCGGAGATGCCCGTGACGATGGCCCAGGCGGCGATGAGGTAGAGAAGGAGGATCGCGGTCAGCCCTGGCAGGACGAAGGCGATCAGGCCTGCGAGGATACCGGCCACTCCTTCGATGAACAACAGCCAGCGGGGCGTCCCCCCGCGGGTGCCCCCGAACACGCCCACTATCGAGAACACGCCGTCGACCAGAGCGTAGGCGCCGAATAGCAGGATCAATGCCTCCAGGGCTATGTCCGGCCGCAGGAGCGCGGCCAGGCCGAAGAGTATGGCGATGGCGCCACGCAGCGCCAGAGCCCACCAGTGTCCGGCCTCCGCCGGTAACGCCGCCTGTGGTTGGGTCATACCTTCCTCCTCTTTCGTGGCCGCCACCCGGGCATAACGGTGCAAAGATGCCCCTTCGTCAGACACATTATATGCACGGACTCGGGAAAGGTGACACTGCCGACAGCCACCGTATGCCTGCGGTCCTTAGAGAGGGGAGCGCCGCAGGAGAGATGTCCTGGCGTTGATCTTAGTTGCTCACCGTGTTGCCGCCGGCTCGTTTGGCCCTGTAGAGGGCGGCGTCGGCGGCGTGGGTCAGTTCCTGGTGGGTGGTTCCGTCCTCGGGGTAGCTGGCGACGCCTATGGAGATGGTCGTCGTGGCTGCCACGTCGTCCATTTCGAAGGTCTGCGCTTCGACGCTGCGACGTATCTCTTCGGCTACCCTCAAGGCCTCCTGTTTGGAGAGGTCGGGCAAAACGCCCTGGTACTCGTCGCCGCCGAAGCGGGTGGCGCTACGCCCCTCTGCTTCGTGCATGGCGCCGATGATGCGTCCGATCTCACCAACGACGTACTCGCCGAGCAGGTGTCCTTTGGCGTCGTTTATCTTCTTGAGGCTGTCTATATCAGCCATGAGCACGCTCAAGGGTCTTCCCTGGTCGGCCATCGCCTCCAGGCGGTGCTCGAACTCGCGGTCGAAGCGTCCCTTGGATAGGAGGCCCGTGAGGTGGTCACGGTTCACGAGGTGGTGCAACTGTTCGAAAAAGGAGGCTTTGATCTCATCCTGGTGCGAGAACTCGAGTACGGAGTCACCCACGTGTATGCGGTCCCCGTCAGAGAGGAGTTGGCCGCACCCTGGCTCCTCCATTACCTCACCGTTGAGCGCGATAGTCTTCCCTGCTTCTACGCCCCGCAGAGCATAGCCGCCGGGTCTCTTGTAGAGTTCGGCGTGCCGCGGTTCGACCTCCACGTCCCGCACCACGATGTCAGCCGAGAACGGGTCGCTGCCAAGAACGAGCTCGTCGTCGGTTATCTCGAAGAAGTCGCCGAGACTGGGTCCTTGCAAGACCACGAGGTGCGGCCG
>DASTKM010000237.1:0-8747 GCA_035715885.1 Rubrobacter sp. | reverse complement strand
GAGATTCCCTTAACTAGCATCGCTTCCACACACCCCGTAGTCGACGCTACCGATCCTCCTCCGTCTCCGGGGGCACCATCGGGACCTTGCCCGGGGTCACGTCCGAAATCTCCGCCGGCGCGCCGTACTCCTCGATCAACTTCGCCGCCCGCCCCGGGGAGGGGACCTTGCGCGCGTAGACCTTCATGTTCAGCTCTTCGTCGTGGAGCTCGTACACCGTTTCTGTGCCCAAGATCTTCTCGGTGGTCCGGATAGCGTACCTGCCGGCTTGCCCGACAACCCCTTCCTCCCTGGGAGCATGCTTCTCCCGTATCGCCCAGCCGGCCGCCTCGAAGCTCTGCGCTGCCTCTCTGTCGGTCATGAGGTGCCTCCTCGATTTCATTGACCTCGCTTGCGCGGACTCACCTCGCATCCCTGTGCCACAAAAGGCCGGACCGGTGGCCCGCACTCGGCTGCCCGTCACCGTACCACTAGTGCACCGACCCAGGTTATGTTGCCACAGGACTAAACCTAGGGCACCATCTCAAGGGCGAACTTCCTAGAATTCCGTAAAGCGGAAGTCAGACCTCGCAGAAGGGCCTTCCGCGCACTCGGCCGAATAGTCCTCTTGGATATACCTCGAGCTCACGAGCGGGTAAGATCAAGCCCACAATGCATAAGCTAATGGAAGGACTCACGGATCCTCATGAGCGAACGGCCATCCTTCTGGCAGCGGCTCTTCGGCCGCACGGGAAGCTCCTCCCTCTCCCCTCGTCAGCAGAAGGTCTCCGATTACATCATAGGCCGCATGGAGAACGAGGTACCCCTGCAGCAGGTACTCAGAGAAGACTACGTAAGGCGCAACTGCTCCCAAGCCGAGGTCGAACAGATCGTAAGCTCTCCTGAGTTCATCGAGACCGCCAGGGAACGCCTCGGAGAGTCTTTCGGATCGGAGGAGTTCAAACTCTAAGAGTGCGACCAACTTCTTAGTATTCACCTTCTAGGCACTTCGGTGAATAAGGGCAAGAAGAAGGACCGGAGCCTCTGACCCCGGCCCTTCCGCCAGCTACGATAGTAGTAATTGAGGATCCGCTGGTGGGATCTCAGTCGTCGTTGGGTCCGTCATCGTCGGCTTGCTGGCCGACGACGTCGTAGTCGCCATCGAGATGCACCTCGACCTGGGTGCCGTCCTCACGCTTGACCTCGACCTCGTAGACGCCGCTGGTGCCGTACCCATCGTCTCCATCGTCTCGCTCGACTTCGGTGAGGGTTCCGCCGCCCACCGCAGCGATCGCGGCGCTCTTCGCCTTCTGGGCGTCGAGGCCGGTGAGCCGCTCCTCGGAGTCAGCGCTGTTATCGTCAGGTCCGAGATCGTCCCTACTTGGATTATCGTCGAAGCCTCGTGCGCCTACGCGATCGTCGCCTCTAAGGTCATCCGCGCTAGGGTTGTCGTCCTGGGTGAAGGCTGCCGGCGCGAAGACCAGCGCGGCGAGGGCTACCACCAGCACTAGCACTAAGGATCTACGCATACCCCTCCTTTCTCTTGCGCTCCGTTTGCATGCCTGTAGCCGAACTTAACGATGCTAGGTAACACAGGGATTACAGGATGGCCAACGTATTGCAACAGAGTAGGAAGGGTCGGGGCTATGCGGATTTCCTAGAATTCCCAACAGGCGAAGTTCTACGCACTCGGGTGTATGGGCCTCTCTCGTGCTCGAAGAGGAGAGGCTTTAAGAAGGAAGTAGAGCATATCGTACCTGCAAATGGAGCCTTTATTCGCCCTGTGTCTCTGTGGGGTCCCCTACCCTCCAGAGGTGATTGCAGTCCCTTAGGATGGATCCTCGTGCCTCTGGTGGGGTGCATATCACTAGAACTCATCTCATAAATACCCGGACCGCTGGTAAAGACGCATCTGCAGAGAGCATCACACCCTAGAAAAGGCGAGAAGACGCTACCCGCAGTGCTTGCCGAGTGGGTTCAATCTGCTCCCTCTCTATTTACGAGATGGCTTCTAGTGATCTCTTAGGAATGCCAGCTAGAGCTCGCTGCGGTGGGGGCAACGTTTGCCTTGCGGCTGATCTCTCTGTTCGTCTATCCTTACGCAGGTTGTTAACGTATCTGGAGAGAAGGGTGACCATTGACAGCTACACCAACGTTATCTCCCTGTGGTCCGCACTGCTCCTAATGATGATCTTGTTTCCCAGTGTGTAAGTCTTTGACGAAGGACCTTTCGCGGATACTCGCCGGCCGCATCCCAGACACCATCGACGAGGGCGGCGTTGGCTAAGGGCGAAGGGTGGAAGCGACTGGGTAGCGAGAGGCTCATGGAGACCCCTTACTTCTCGTTACGCTCGGACCGGCTGCGGTTGCCCGATGGCGGGATCAAAGACCCCTACTACGTCATCGAACGCCCCGACGCAGCGATAATCTTCCCGCTTACTCTAGACGGCCAGGTCGTCCTCGTCAGCCAGTACCGTCCGCCGCTCGACATGACGGAGCTCGGTCTGCCGGCAGGACTAGTCGAAGATGGCGAGAGACCGGAGGAAGCGGCCCGCCGCGAGCTCTCTGAGGAGACGGGCTACACGGGTGGCGAGTGGGAACTATTGGGCTCCGTGGCCTCCTCCCCCAGTCTCAAGGACAACCGGGCCTACCTCTTCCTGGCACGCGGCGTCGAGGAGACGATGTCGCCTGACCCCGACGAGCACGAACTCGTGGAGGTGGTTCGGGTGCCGGTCAAAGAGCTTCTTGCCCTCGTCCGCTCAGGCAAGATAGTCAGTTCCAGTGGGGTTGCAGCCATCATGCTCGCCCTGGAGCGGCTGCGGGAAGATCCTTGAGGCCGGCGCGATGCCAGACGGCAACGGATGGGGCAAACCTGACATCTACATGGCCAAGCGTTGCCGTTGATATCGGGGCAAAGAAAAAGCCCGGAACTCTATGCTCCGGGCTCGTTACTGACTAAATGAGTCAGCGGTCTAGCAGGTAAAGGAGCTGCCGCATCCGCAGCCGCCCTGAACGTTGGGGTTGTTGACGGCGAAACCGGCCCCCATGAGGCCGTCCACATAGTCGAACTCCGAGCCCATGATATATGGGACGCTCATGGCGTCGACCAGCACTCTAACGCCCTTGGTCTCGAGGACCTCGTCGTCGTCGGCGATCTCGTCGTCGAAGTAGATGCTGTACTGGAAACCGGAGCAGCCCCCGGGCCTGACGCCGATACGCAGCGCGAGGTCTTCCTCGCCTTCCTGGGCCATGAGGGTCTTGACCTTCTCGGCGGCATTGTCGGTGATGTTGACGATGGTCGCTTCCTTCTGTTCCATCAGCACCTCCAGTGCTGTAGTCTGCTATCGAGTACGGAAATTATTACACCGCCAACCGTATACTTCAACGCCGCTTTCGTAGGTTCCGGCGAAGCCTTCCACGCAGCACCTTACCGAGCTGCGCCTTCTGGGCTGAGATGTACTTCCTCGACCGGGCTACCAGCGAGGATGGGTTCACGGCCCCGAGCGCCCTCCTCCAGCGCGGTAGGCCCTCGTAGGCCCGCAAGGCGTCTCTGTAAGCGGAGACTACGTGGTCTCTTCTATCGCTCGCGGAATAGAGGTGGTCCGAGTAGGCCAGGGCGAACCTCCGCATCGGGGTCTCCTCCACGCCTGCGGCTCCGGCGAGGAGAAGTATTCGCTCGGTGGGGGTCAGCGCCGGCGAGTCGGCCACGATGCTCCCGTTCGGCGGCAGCACGTCGCGCAGCCTGCCTGTGAGGTCCATGTAGAGGTCCTCGGGCCTGCCGCGGGCGAGGAGCGCCCTCTTGGAGACTGGCACGGCCGCCACGATCAGAGAGGGCGCGAGCACGAACAGAGGCCACGCAGGAATATTGCTCTCCCTGGAGCGGCCCGTGGTTGAATCCTGATTGGCAAGGTCCTGGTTCTGCTCTCTGGACTGCTGCTGCGCCCTGTTTTGCACGAGCTGGCTCCTGTCCGGGCTGTTCTCGGCGGCCTGGACCCCGCTGGCCAGCGGGAGCTCAGGCCTCCTGGCGTTGGCCTCCATTGCGTCGGGCATGGAGAAGCCAGGTGTCGGGTTGAAGGGGTACCAGCCGACGCCGGGGAAGTAGGCTTCTACCCAGGTGTGCATGTTGCTACCTCTTACCAGGTACTCTCCCTCGCTAACCTCTTCACCCGAGGTGGCCCCGTAGACGACCCGCGAGGGCACGTTCATGTCGCGCAGGAGGAGCGCCATCGAGGTCGAGAACTGGGTACAGAAGCCTTCCTTGCCTTCACCCAGGAATTCCTCCACCGCCTTATCCGCCCTTCGGTAGCTCACGTCGAGGTTGTAGGTAAAGCCGCCGTCGTAGATCAGGTACTGCTCGATCGCGCGCGCTCTATCGTATGGCGTCGCGGGTTCGTATCGGCGCTGGATCTTGTTCGCCGTCTCGCTGACCACGGGCGGCGTGTCTTCGGGTAGCTGGAGGAACTTCTCCTCCACAGTCGACGGGTAATCACTGCCCGCGCCCCTGAGCTGTGCCGCTGTTGGCTGCGGGATCTCCGAGAGCACCTCGTAGGGGTCGCCCTCTTCGAAGGGCTCGTCCATCGACCACGAGCCGTCGGAGTTCGGGGTCGCTAGATACTCGGAGGTACGCACGATCTTGTACCCCCCGAAGATGAGGTCCGTCTGGGCGTTGAGGACCTGCACCCTCTGCAGCACGGGGCGGGTCTCGACGTCGCGGGCTATCTCCTCCCCGTCGTCGGCCCCCGCCTGTGTGGTGTCTGACCACCGGACGCCGTCGAAGTAATCCATGGTCCCGCCGCGCCACAGGAGCGGTTCGGAGCTTCGGATCCGCAGGAGCTCAGCCTCCCTCCCGGCCGTGAGGTAATCTCCGACATCGGCCTGTACGCCGAGCCTGGAGGTGCCACCCGTCCCTATGCGCGTCCAATCTATCCATCCTGTGCTGACCGTCTCGTCGGAGAAGGGCATCCTCGGCACGAGGAGCACCAGCGCGATCACTATGGCCCCACCCACGACCGCGGGGCGGCCAGGACCATCGGATCCCGCCCCGCCTGCGGAGAGAAAGAGTCCGACGGCGCAGACCAGGAAAACGGCGAAGAAGGGTCCTGCCCCATCCTCGAAGCTGATGGTCGAGAGTACGCCTATGGTGAGCCCCAGAACGGCCACGGAGATGACGGGGCTCTCCTCGTAGAGGGTGGCCGAGGTTGCGAAGGCCACCAGGATCATAACCAGGGGCACGAGCACGACGAAGAGCCCTGGGGCGAGATCGTAGGGTATGGGCTGGACGTACA
Organism: Rubrobacter sp.; assembly: GCA_035715885.1. Classification (GTDB taxonomy): domain Bacteria; phylum Actinomycetota; class Rubrobacteria; order Rubrobacterales; family Rubrobacteraceae; genus Rubrobacter_D. The sequence goes on along the minus strand of DASTKM010000237.1, from coordinate 3,483 downwards.
TGGTGTTCGCCGCGCCGTAGACATCGCCCCAAATGACCCTGAAGAACCCCTGCCAGCCCGAGACCGAGAAGAGATCGGTACCGTACACCGCGACCAACGTATAGGCGGCTGTGGCAGGGAGGAGAAGCACGAACCGCCACCTGCCCGCCGAGCCGACCAGCGCCGCCACGGCCGCGGCGATGAGCAGGGGCAGCAAAGCCTTGTGCCCGGCTATGACCGTGACCACGGAGAGCGCGCCGAAACCCCCATCGGCACCGTCGTAAGTCTCGCCCGTGAACAGGATGCTGAAGGCGCTGCCCGTCGCGAGCGCCGCGCCGTAGAGCCACAATCTCGTCCCTAACCCACTCATCGCACCGCCTCGGCCCTCCTGGCACCCGAGAGTCCTGCCACTCCTGCCGGATGACTAAGGACGCGCACCGTGGCACCTGCAGCTTCCAGCGTGCCCACACTCCTGAGGAACTCCGCCTCGCGGCTCTGTGCGGCGCTCCCCGGCACGGGAGGCGTCCTGTAGGTGTGGGTCGCGAGGGCGATCACGATCACCGAGAGGCCCTGCTCCCTGAGCTTGCGTACGCAATGAGGCAACTCGTCGTCGCGGGTGCGTAAGACGAGGATTACGCCTTCCCCGAGTCCCCCCCGCTCTCCGAGCACGGTCTCTCCCAGGTGAGAGACCCCGTCGGCGCGCGCCGTTGCGAGGTGCCTCATCGCCTCCCAGTAGGAATCTTCGTCGGATCCAAAACCCGTGTCCCCGCCACTACTGCCCGTGTCGAGCAGCCTGAAAGGTAGACCCTCGCCGGCAAGGTGTGTGAGCGCCGAGGCTGCTGCCGAGACGGCGTCCTCGATCTCATTCTCCTGGGTCCTAAGCCCCTCCCTGCGCAGATCCAGGGCCACGGTGTGGCGCCTCGGGGCCTGCAGGGAGAACTCCTTGACGAAAAGCTCCCCAGTGCGTGCCAGACTCTTCCAGTGGATGTGACGCCTGTCGTCGCCCCTGCGGTACTCCCTGAGGTTCGCGAACTCTTCGCCCCGCCGGCCACGGGACCCTGTCGTGCCTGCCTCCACGTTCCCGCCCCGCAAGGGAAAGCCCCGAAGTTCGTAGACCCGCGGGTAGACGACCACCTCGGTCGTCTCCCAGTCCATTCTGGCGAACCGGAGTAACCCGAAGGGGTCTGCCACCCTGACCTCCGCTGGGCCCAGCGTGTAGACGCCCCTGCGCGCGAACGTGATGGGGACTTCGATCCTGCTCCTCTCCCTCGTCGAAGAAAAATCGAAGCCGCGCGGCCCGGGGAGACGGTCAACCACGCTCGCCTTCGGCGCTCCGAACCGCGAGCGCTCTAGCAGGAGCCGCAACTTCGCGGGGCTGCCCGCCGTGATACGGACACCAGGGGGCAGGGCGCGCGAGTAACGGAGGCCTCTTGAACCAATCACCCCGAGGAAGAGGGATGCGAGCGGCAGAGCCAGGAGCGCGTAAGCAAGCTGGTGGAACTGGGTAGTACCGATCAGACGCGCCACGACCAGCGTGACGGCCCCGGCCAAGAGCGCCTGCCAGCCGCGGGCCGTAGGCCTGACGGAGAGCCGCGAGGCGCCCCTCCCAGGCAACGGCCCTTACACCGCCTCGGTCACTGGGACAGAGCGCAGGATGTCCCGCACGATCTCACGGGTGGTGTAGTCAGGGCCGAGGCCGTCCTCGGAGCTGGTGGCCGAGGGTATGATCCTGTGCGAGAGCACGCTGGAGGCCATAGCCTTGACATCGTCGGGCGCGCAGTACGAGCGTCCGTTCGCCGCCGCACGCGCCCTGGAGGCGGCCAGCAGCATCCTGCTCGCGCGGGGGGAGGCGCCCAGATAGACGTCCTCGTGCTCCCGGGTCGCAGAGGTCACGGAGACGACGTACCTGAGTACGGCCTCGCTGGTGTAGATCTCCTCGACCAGTCGGCGCATCTGGAGGAAGTCCTCAACCCCGACCACGTAAGAGAGCTCGGCGACGGGATCCTGGGAGAGCTTGAGCATCTCGGTCTCGGCGTCCTCATCGGGGTAGCCGACATGCATCTTGATCATGAACCGATCGAGCTCGGCGTGCGGCAGCGGGTAGGTGCCTTCGTGCTCGACGGGGTTCTGGGTGGCGATCACGCAGAAGGGCTGGGAGAGGTGTCGAGTCACCCCGTCCACCGTCACTGAACCCTCCTCCATCGCCTCGAGCAGCGCGCTCTGGGTCTTGGGACTGGCGCGGTTGATCTCATCCGCGAGCACCACGTTTGCGAAGACGGGTCCGGCCCAGAACTCGAAGTCTCCCTCGCCCTGGTTGTAGACGTTGAGGCCGGTCACGTCGGCCGGCAGAAGGTCAGGGGTGAACTGTATCCTGCGAAACTCGGCCCTTAGCGAACGGGCGAGCGACTTGGCCAGAAGCGTCTTGCCTACACCGGGGACGTCCTCTATGAGGACGTGTCCGCCCGCAAGCATGGCTACCACTGCCAGGAAGATACTATCGCGTTTGCCAGAAACAGCAAGCTCGACGTTCCCGACTATGCGTTCTACCCTCTCCGCGAAATCGTTGTGGTCCAAAGAAGTCCTGTCTATGTACTCGGGTGACAGAGGGCATTATAGCTTATAGTCACCAGCTCTCAGCTAGAGACTTTCGACCCTTCTCCCCGAGTGACGCGAGCCTCTCTTGTCGCGGACGCCTCTTTGGCCATCCACAATGCCAGGCATAGGGCGACCGCCGACCAAAAGGCTGACCGCTGATGAAGCACGACGGCTTACTGGCTCGGGTTCAGAAGACCTGATGGGCTTGCAGTTCAGGAGCGGCACTGTCGAGCCGGTCGGCGAGCCTGGGCAAGTGACAGGTCGGCACTTTCGGGAAGAGGTGATGCTCGAGGTGGAAGAACATCTCGAAGGAGATCCTGTTTTTCACCTTCCCGCGCAGGGTGCGTGCGATCTGGTGCGAGCGGTCGCAATCGTGGTGCACGGTCCACACGGCGAAGAAGGAGGTCATGCTCTGGCCCACCGCCATGACCGCCACGTGGTACCAGAGCGCGAAGCTGCCGGAGAGCGCGAAGACCAAGAACACCCAGAGGGCGCCTGCGGCTAGCTCCGCCAGGATCCAGCGCCGGTGCCGACGCCGCCCGAGCCGGAAGCCCCGCATGTGCAGCCGAACCAGGAAGACCGGCCCGTAGAGCAAAGCCCGCCAGGCGCTGAGGCGCGCGCTATAGCCCTCCAGGTCTTCATCGTCCATGCAATGCTTGTGGTGCTGCAGGTGGTTGCGCTGCACGGCGTGCATGGACCCGAGCATGAGCACGCTCATCACGAACATAACCCACTCGGTCGTCCACCGCCGTAGCCCAAGAGCGTAATGGTGCGCGTTGTGTACCACCCGCAACCCGGTCAAGAAGAATACGAAGGAACATCCCAGAGCGGGCAAGAACAGCACCGGCCATGACCACGCCAACCCCGCAAGTGACAGCGACGCTCCAAACCACGGCACCGGGAGACACA
>DASTKM010000236.1:0-4067 GCA_035715885.1 Rubrobacter sp. | reverse complement strand
TCGGAGAATGGGAAGGACGCTGATGGATAGGCCGAAGACGTTGGTAGAGAAGGTGTGGGAGAAGCATGTGGTACGGAGCGCCGAGGGCGAGCCCGATCTTATCTACGTCGATCTGCACCTGGTTCACGAGGTGACGAGCCCTCAGGCTTTCGAGGGCCTCAGGCTCGCCGGGAGGGGAGTGCGCCGTCCCGACCTGACCCTGGCGACGATGGACCATAACGTTCCGACCTCGGAGTTCGGCTTGCCCATAGAAGACAAGGTTTCGGCAAAGCAGATGGAGGCCCTGAGAAGCAACTGCGAGGAGTTTGGCATCAAGCTCAACGAGTGGGGCTCCATCGGGCAGGGCATCGTGCACATTATCGGGCCCGAGACGGGGCTCACTCAGCCTGCGCTCGTGATCGTCTGCGGCGACTCCCACACAGCCACCCACGGCGCGTTCGGCGCGCTCGCTTTCGGCATCGGGACGAGCGAGGTCGAGCACGTCCTCGCCACCCAGACGCTCACCCAGAGCAGGCCGAAGACCATGGCCGTCACCGTCGAGGGCGAGCTTCCGGCGGACGTCACGGCCAAGGACCTCATGCTCGGCATCCTGAACCGCATCGGGACGGGCGGCGGGGTCGGGCACGTCATAGAGTACAGGGGTGAGGCCGTCAGGCAGCTCTCGATGGAGGGACGCATGACCGTGTGCAACATGTCCATCGAGGGCGGGGCCAGGGCAGGCCTCGTAGCGCCGGACGAGACGACCTTCGAGTACCTGGAAGGCAGGGAGTACGCCCCGAAGGGCGAACATTGGGAAGCGGCGGTCGAGGAGTGGAAGAAGCTCCCGACCGACGAGGGCGCCGAGTTCGACAAGGAGGTCGTGATCCAGGCGGAGGACCTAGTTCCCTACGTCTCCTGGGGCACGACCCCGGCGCAGACCGTTCCGCTCGACGGCGAGGTCCCCGAGCCGCAGAACGAGGGCCACCAGAGGGCGCTCAAGTACATGGCGCTCCAACCGGGCACCCTCATCCGGGACATAGAAGTAGACACGGTATTTCTCGGGTCTTGCACCAACGCCCGCATCGAGGACCTGCGCGCCGCCGCCGGCGTCCTGGAGGGCCACAAGGTCAAGGAAGGCATAAGGGCGATGGTCGTCCCTGGTTCTATGCGCGTAAAGAAGCAAGCGGAAGAAGAAGGACTCGCTGACATCTTCACGGAGGCCGGCTTCGACTGGCGCAACGCGGGGTGCTCGATGTGCCTCGGCATGAACCCCGACATACTTCAGCCAGGCGAGCGGTGTGCCTCGACCTCGAACCGCAACTTCGAGGGGCGCCAGGGAAAGGGTGGCAGAACACACCTGGTCAGCCCCGTGGTTGCCGCGGCGACGGCCGTGATGGGCAGGTTCGCCTCGCCCTCGGAGCTCAGCGTACCAATGGAGGTGAGCTAGTGGAGCCTGTCGAGCGCATCACTGGAACAGCCCTTCCGCTCGGTTACTCCGACGTGGACACGGACCAGATCGTCCCTAGCGATGCCCTCAAGCGCATCGAGCGCACCGGCTTCGGAGAGTTCCTGTTCTCCGGCTGGCGCGAGGACGAGGACTTCATAATGCACAGGGCCGAGCACAAAGATGCCGTGATACTTATCGCGGGCGAGAACTTCGGCTCCGGTTCCAGCCGCGAGCATGCGGTCTGGGCGATTCAGGATCACGGTTTCGGCGCGGTGATAGCCCCGTCTTTCGCTGACATCTTCAGGAACAACTCGACCAAGAACGGTCTCCTCGCCATCGACCTGCCAGAGGAGACCGTCGAGAACCTTCTTCAAGCCGTCAGGGAACTTCCCGAGACCGTGATCACCATCGAACTCGACGAGCTCACCGTCACCGCCCCCAACGTCCACGAAACCTTCGAGATGGACGACTTCACCCGCAGACGCATCATGGAAGGCCTCGACGACATTAGCCTCACGCTAACGCACGAAGACGATCTCGAAACCTTTGAGCGGTCACGGCCGGGTTATTTGCCGAGCGTGCAGTAGCCCGGGATAAGGCCCGTACAATATTGCCGGATAACGTCGACGAACGAGAGGTGGTAGCGAGGATGGCCAAGAAGACGGACAAGGTTCTAAAGCGCCTGAAGAAGGACGTGGCCAAGCTAAGGGAACAGAACGACAACCTCGCCGAAGCGCTCGAGAAGACGCGCGAGGATCAGGCCGCAGCCAACAGCGATCTCCGCAACCTCCTCGAAGCGCGGCTGACCGCGCATGACACTGCCCCAGGCGAGCAGGAAGACAACTCGCGCGACGGCGGAGAGGGACCGAAGGTCACGGTGGCGGCGCAGCGGCGGGCCAAGGAGCTTGGCGTAGACCTCTCTAGCGTGAAGGGTACAGGCTCAGGAGGCCGCGTCCTCGTCAAGGACGTGGAAGCCGCCACCGACGGGGGATGATAAGCATCCCGACCTCCAAATACGCTAAGGTCTCGATGACGTGAGGTTGCGGACGTTCGAGAAGGTGCTACCGAACTAATTGCCGCCCTCTGGACGAATCTGTAAGGCTGATCATACGGAACCCGCATGCTCACTTCGGCGGTGTACAACGTGGCGAGCATAAGTCCTACCCTTCCAGCATTACCGTCATTCCCGCGAAAGCGGGAATCCACTGCTGCAGGCGCTCCGCGCATTCAACCACTCGTGTTCAAGAAAGATAACTTTCGCGGTTCGCGACGAAATGCTCCCGATGGTAGGCGAGATAGTGCTGATTGATGTGGTGGTCTCTGTGGACGGTGAGGTTACTCTCAGCGCCGATCAAAGATAGATCGTCTGCGACCGATACAGCGCCGTTGTCGAAGAGCACATGATGATTAGGACACAGGCAGAGGATGTTGTCTCTTGTATCCGGACCGTTGTGCGGAGCCCCGAGCGGGCGTATGTGCGCCGTTTCTGAGTAGGGACCTGCGGGACATTCCAGACGGGTTCCGCACATCTGGCATCTGTGATCGTAAAGGGCTTTGATTGCTCTTGCCTGCACCGTATCTCTAATGATCCGCGAAACTCTAACTTCTCTGCGGTCCGGAACCGAGTACTCGGCTGGTTTCTCAGCGATTATCTGACCAGGAGTCGTCTCTTCTGGAATCTTTACTAGGCGGAAGCGCCAGATTTTGAACCCCGACTTACCAACGTCATGCCAGAAGTCTTCGACCGCGTACAACCCATCGTAGCTATAGCCGGAGGGTGGTGAATATGGCGAGTCGTGGCTGGAACCTCGAATAACGCGGACTGGAAGGCCATTCTGCTTACTAAGCGCGAGAGCCCGATTGCCGCGGGCGAAGGGTTGATCATGGGTCTGCTGTCCAGTACTTGGATCTCTCCCTCCGTGCCCGGTGTAGATGATCGTATCATCGTAGTCTGCATCGTCTTCGTAGCCACCGGAGAGGACTATTGATTCCGCTCCCTCTGTCTGACTTCCAGAGATACCCGCCTGAGTAGGTGTGTGGACCCTACTCGCATTCAGTTCAGCGCGATTTTCGAAGAGACTTCCTTCTGGGTAACCAGGCACGTGTCCGAAAAGTCGTTCCGCCATACAGTTGCCTACCGGATCAGCTGTTCGCAAAGATTTGCGAATCCAAACATAGTCATAGTGAGCATTTTATTCGGCAGCCTCGCCACAGGCTAGAATTAATGCGGTCGGCTTATCTGAGGGGAGAATAGATGATCGAAGTCGCGATCATGGTCGAGGGGCAGGAGGGTGTTGGTTGGGACAGCTGGCGACGGCTGGCGCTGGCGGTCGAGGACCTTGGCTACGCTGGACTGTTTCGCTCAGACCACTTCCCCAACAAGCGGACGGGTATGTACAGGGATGGGCTGGAGCTGTGGTCCTCGCTCGCCTGGCTTGCGGAGAATACCAGCCGCATAGAGTTCGGGCCTCTGGTCTCGCCCGTCTCATTCCGGCATCCGGTCATTACCGCCTGGCAGGCCTCCTCCGTGGACAACCTGGCCGGCGGACGCCTCAGGCTCGGACTTGGCGCGGGCTGGAACGGATGGGAGCACGAGACCTTCGGCTTCGACTTGCTCGACATAGACCGGCGCTTCGCCCGC
>DASTKM010000235.1:0-3869 GCA_035715885.1 Rubrobacter sp. | reverse complement strand
CCGGACAAGCGGTGTCTCGGTCCCTGGACGGTAGACTGCGTCGCAGAACCCCCTTCCCTCCCGCACGTAAGCGGGTGGTACCGGCAAAGGGTCTCCCTCCTTCATCCCTAGAGGGGTTGCGTTGATAACGATCTCCGCGTCAGGGAGCGTATCGAGCCGATGAACTACTAGACCTTTCATGCCAGTCCCGTGCAGCTTGTCCCTTAGGTACGCGGCGTGCTCCACGCTACGGTTGGCGATGTGCAACTCACCTACCCCGGCCTTACCGAAGGCGACCGCGATGGCTGCGGCGGTACCCCCGGCACCGAGGAGCAGGACGCTCTTTCCCGAGAGGTCTATGCCGGCCTCCTTGCAGGCCATCACCATCCCGCCTCCGTCCGTGTTGAACCCGCGCAATCCGGAGTCTTCGATCAACACGGTGTTGACGGCGCCCGATATGCGGGCTTCCTCGTCCAGCTCGTCCACGAGCGGGATCATCGCCCGCTTGTGCGGCATCGTAACGTTGAAGCCCCTGAGCTTCAGGGCCTCCATGCCCCTCACCGCCGCCGGCAGTTCGTCGGGATCCACATCCAGGCAGACGTAGACGAAGTCGAGGCCTTCCGCGACGAAAGCTGCGTTGTGCATCGCCGGACTCAGGCTGTGGCCGACAGGTTGCCCGACGAGGGCCAGCAACCCGGTCTTACCACTGATCATCCCTCTCGACACGCCGCCCATTATAGAGGGTGGGAGGTGTTGACCTTGCCGCTCAACCCAGGGCAGCTCCGACGTAGTTCTCGGCGATGGTCGTGGCCGCGGCCCGCGAAGTCGTGACGTAGTCGAGCTCGGCCTGCTGCACCTTGAGCTGGAAAGGGTCGCTCCTGTCGAAGCGGTGCAACATGGAGGTCATCCACCAGGAGAACCGCTGCGCCCTCCAAACGCGGCGCAGGCAGACCTCTGAGTACGCATCGAGTAGCTCTTTATCCCCAGATCCATAGAACTCCGTCAGGGCGTGGGCGAGGACCCGGATATCTGCGACGGCCAGGTTCATCCCCTTAGCACCTGTCGGCGGGACGATATGCGCGGCGTCCCCGGCCAGGAAGAGCCTGCCATGCTGCATCGGCTCGCAGACGAAGGAGCGCATCTGCACGATGTCCTTCTGGAAGATCTCGCCCCCGGCCAGCTCCCAGCCGTCGTGGGTGGCGAGCCTCGTGGTGAGCTCGTCCCAGATCCTCTCGTCAGGCCACACTTCGACGTCGTCTTGCGGGTCGCACTGGAAGTAGAGGCGCTGGACCTCGGGAGAGCGGGTACTGACGAGGGCGAAGCCGCGGTCATGGAGGGTGTAGATCAACTCCTCCGTCGATGGCGGTCCCTGGACGAGGATGCCGAACCACCCAAAGGGATAGGTTCTGGTGTACTGCGTGCGCACGTTCTCCGGGATCCCGGTCCTGCAGACCCCGAGAGAGCCGTCGCAGCCGGCCACGTAGTCGCAAGAGATCTCCTCTTGCTGGCCATCCTGGAGGAAGCGAATCTTCGGCGAATCAGTGTCCAGGTCTCCTACGCTTTCTGCCCTGGCCTCGAACAGGACCTTTCCGTCCGCTTCGAGCCTGGCGCGGATCAGATCCTTGACGACTTCCTGCTGGCCGTAGATGGTGATCGAAAGCCCTTCTGTCAGGTCGCCGAAGTCGATGCGGTGCCCGCGGCCGCCGAAGCGAAGTTCGATCCCATGGTGGACGGAGCCTTCTCTTAGCATCCTCTCCCCGACCCCGACTTCCTTGAGCAGTTCGGCCGTGCCGTGTTCGAGCACCCCGGCCCTGACCGTCGTCTCCAGATCTTCGCGGCTGCGACGTTCGAGCACGATGGATTCGATCCCCTCCAGCTGCAGAAGGTGCGAGAGGAGCAGTCCCGCAGGGCCACCCCCGACGATCCCTACCTGCGTACGCACCTACTCCTCCTTACCACGTTCGGATTCTTTGAGGACACGCCTAGCCACAGCGAAGGCGGAGTTTGCCGCGGGCACCCCGCAGTAGACGGCGCTCTGGAGGAAAACCTCTCCTATCTCTCTTTCCGTCAGGCCGTTGCGGACGGCTGCGCGCACGTGCAGCTCCAGCTCGTCGAGGCGGCCCAGCGCGACCAGCGCGGTGAGGGTGATGCAGCTTCGCGTTTTGCGGTCCAGGCCGGGACGAGACCAGATCTCGCCCCAGGCGTACCTGGTTATGAAGTCCTGGAAGTCCGCGGTGAACTCCGTCGTGCCCCCGATGGCACCCTCCACATGCTCGTCGCCCAAGACCTCGCGACGAACCTTCATACCGCGATCGTAGATAGAGTCTTCCGAGGTCAACTTCTGTCCCTCACGACCGGCTCGAGATGTTCCAGGATCTCCTGTGTCACGGCTTCGGGCTGCTCGATGTTCGCCAGGTGCGCCGCCTCGATCACGACGAGGCGCGCCTCCGGGATGGAGTCGCGGATCTCCTCTGCCTGATCTACGGTGGCCGCGGGGTCTTCCGCGCCCGCGATCACAAGCGTGGGAGCCCGGATCTCCCCTAACCTACTCCGCATGTCGGCGTCCCTGAGAGCCTCGCAGCAACCCGCATATCCCTCAGCCGGCGTGCCGCGCAGCATGCGCCCTGCCGACTCGACGGTCTCGGGACGGGTAGCGCGGAACTCGGGCGTAAACCAGCGCTCGAGCACCACGTCGGCAATAGAACCGACACCCGCGGCCCTGACCTTGCTGGCGCGGACGTCGTACATCTCTGGATCGAACCGGGGCGCGGTGCAGCACAGCACCAGACGCTCGACGCGCTCGGGCGCTTCGCTCCCCAGCCACATGCCGACGAGCCCGCCGATGGAGAGGCCGCAGAATGAAGCGCTTTCGATCTCCAACCTGTCCAGCAGCGCCAGTGCGTCTCGCCCGAGATCTTCTATCTTGTAGGGACCGGAAGGGACCGGCGAATCCCCATGCCCGCGTTGGTCGTAGCGCAAAAGGCGAAAACTTTCGCGGAGAACAGGCGCCTGGTCGTCCCACATCCCGAGCGTGGAGCCCAGAGAGTTGGACAAGACGAGGACCGGCGCGTCCTCCGGCCCTTCGAGGACGTAATTCAGTTCCACTACGGCTTCTTCGCTCACTTGACCTCCCCCTCACGATATAGTTTCAGAGCTCGGTCCACAAACGCTCCTGCAGACCCGAGGTAGTGTGCCGGATCCAACACCTCGTCTATTTCTCTCTCGGAGAGAACCTCGCCGAGTCTGGGTTCGGACAATACTTCTTCGCGTAGAGGCTTTCCGCTTTCGAGGGCCCGATGCGAGGCCTCCTCGACAAGCTCGTGCGCCTCTAAACGCCCGAGGTGCTCTGCCGCGACGGTGGCGACGTTCTCCGCGAGCAGCAATCCTCCGGTGGTGTTCAGGTTCTTCAGCATCTTCTCCGGATAGACTTCCAATCCTTCGGTTACCTCCCTGACCGCAGCGGCGGCCCCACCACCGAAGGCGAGGGCGTCCGAGAGAGTCTCCCACTCGGAGTGCCACGCGCCCGCGGCCCGCTCGTGATCGCTCACCATAGCAGCCTGCAGCGTATGCGAGAGGTCGAGTACCCTTCTGGCGTTCGCGGCGGCGGTCACGGAGAGGATGGGGTTTCGCTTGTGGGGAAGCGTCGAAGAGCCTCCCCTTCCCTCTCCCGCGGGCTCGGCGACCTCCCCTACCTCAGTCTGGGCCATCAGGATGATGTCCTGTGAGATCTTGCCAAGCACGCCCGCGACGAGCGAGAGGGCGCACCCGATATCCGAGATCCGGACCCGGTCCGTGTGCCACGGAACTACGGGCTCCAAGAGGTCAAGCTCCCGCGCGAACTCGCCGAGGACCTGCGTGCCCGCCGGTCCTAGCGAGGCCAGCGTCCCCAC
>DASTKM010000234.1:0-6030 GCA_035715885.1 Rubrobacter sp. | reverse complement strand
TCCCTGGTTCGAGTCCAGGCAGGCCCACCACGATGTCCACCTTCATCCCGCAGACCGGATCTGCCGCCATCCTGTCCTTTACACTCATATTCGCCTTCCCGAAGGTTTCTTGATCTCGGCCCAGTCGAGCACGCGCTAGTCAAGCTTCAGGAAGCGCTCCATAGCCTCCTGCAGCTCCCTGACTTTCTCATGGGCGTTCTCCCCATCCGCGAGTGCTTCCCTCACGCAGTGGTCCATGTGATCTCTCAAGACGAGCAAGGCGACCTTCTCCGAAGCGCGGATGTAGCTGGAGATCTGGGTGAGGATGTCAACGCAATACTTCTCCTCATCGATCATGCGCTGCACCCCGCGAACCTGACCCTCGATGCGCCTCAAACGCGCCCTGAGCTTCTCCTTGTCACCCTCTTTGATGTAGCCGTGAGCCTGCCCAACCTGCTGCTCTGTCATCTCTTCGATACCTCCTCGAATTCGGAAGGGGAGCCTCCGCGCGACCCCACTTTTCGAGATTCTACCTATACCCACCACGGGTATCAAATGACTTGATGCCATCCACCCGTTCCGTCAGCAAAGGAACAGCATACTAGTACAATCTACCTGCAATACCACAAAGCGGCCGAAGGTGCGCAGGCACCTGGAGGAGTAGCCAATTGGGTGTGCTTAGCTGGATAGTCTTCGGCCTGATCGCGGGGATAATCGCGAAGCTGCTGATGCCAGGCCGCGACCCTGGCGGGTGCATAATCACTATGCTTCTCGGAGTGGCGGGCGCCTTCGTAGGAGGGTTCTTCTACAGGCTCGTGACCGGGACGGAGGTGTTGTACTTCGGGTTCGATTTCAGAAGCTTCGCGGTAGCGGTCCTGGGAACCGTGGTCGTCCTGGCCGTCTACCGGCTCATCATCAGGAGTTGAGCCCAAGGGCCGAGCGCTGCAAACGGCCTCTTGAGAGGAGGACGATCAGGACTGGCTGATCCTACCGGCGCTGCTAGAGAGGGAGATCTAAGGAGCCATGAACCAGGAACGCTTTAAGGACCTGAACCTGGTGCCTCCCGAGGAGGGCTTCGAGCTCTACCGCTACAAGAATGCAGAGAAGATGAGGACAAGCGGATGGTCGGGGCTGTACTGGGCGAGGAAGAACGAAGCTGGAGACTACGAGATCCGGGCCGTCACTGCGGAGGGGGAAGGGTACTCTTACCCTGGGGGCGTGTTCTCGGAAGAAGCCTTCGAGAGATACTACGAGAAGGCCAATTAGTCTCCGCCGCACCTTCTTCCTCTAGGAACGGCGGAACGAAACAGTGTTCTGCACATGGGATCTGCTGCTACCCTCTTGTAGACTGTTCCCAGTATGGTGGATCGACAATGACCTTCCTCAGCGAGCTTCGGGCTGACGACGAGAGAAGACACCCGCAGGGTCGGGAGTTGTTTGACACTACCTCTGGGATTGTGGCTGAGCACTTGTGGAGCAAGATGACTCCGGAGTATCCGGGTCTGACACAAGGCCGTACAGTGAAATGTTTATGCGACCCGTGCGACACGTTTCGGGCAGGTCATCTGGCACCTGGGGCGCGATGATTACCCTGGCGCTGACCGGCGACGTCATGCTCGGGCGCGGGGTCGCCGAGGTCCTTGACAACCGCATGCGTCCCGAGGCGCCGTGGGGTGACGTGATGCCCCTTCTGGACGCTGCCGACCTACGCATCATCAACCTGGAGTGCGCTATCACGGATAACGAGCGGCCGTGGACCCGTACGCCCAAAGTCTTCCACTTCAGAGCCCTACCCTCTGCCATCGAGACCTTACGGACGGCCCGGATCGATGCCTGTTCGCTGGCCAACAATCACACTCTAGACTTCGAGGAACAGGGGTTGCTCGATACCATGGAACACCTGGACGCCGCCGGCATTCGGCACGCCGGAGCTGGCCGCAACCGAGAAGAAGCCGCAGATCCGGCCATCCTTACCGTGCCAGCGGACCACACACGCCGGGTGGCGCTGCTGGCGTTCACGGACAACGAGCCGCCGTTTGCGGCCGGCATCGACCGGCCTGGCACCAACTACCTGCCGGTCTCCTTGAAACCGGAAGTTCTTCGGCGGGTGGAGAGAACGGTGTCGTATGTGCGCGAAATGGGGGTAGGCACGATCATATTCTCCAACCACTGGGGCCCCAACATGGTGCAGCGGCCCAAAGAGATCTTCCGCCGGTTCGCCCGTGCCGTCATAGATCGGGGGGTAGACATCTACTACGGGCACAGTGCGCACGTCTTCCAAGGGGTGGAGATCTACCGCGGCAAGCCCATCCTCTACGATACGGGCGATTTTATCGACGATTACGCGGTTGACCCCAAATTCCGTAACGACTGGTCCTTCCTTTTTCAGGTTTCCATGGAAAAAGGCAGGTTCGAGCGTCTTGACCTTACCCCGGTCAAGCTCTCTTACGCGCGGGTTGACCTCGCTACGGGCGGCGAGCCGGAAACCATCCTGGACCGGATGGAACGCCTGTCCGCCGAGATGGGCACCGTCTTTGCCCGTCGCGAAGGCGCCCTGGTGTTCGAACGCGGCTAGCGCCGCGCTCCTTCCGCGTGGTGACGACCTCTCCAGCTGTTGCCCGCGAAACGCTACTGCTCCGGGAATGCGTGCGCGCCATGGAGCCTGACGAAGCGAGCCAAGGCGATAGTGCGGCGCCGCACTAGCCCTCGAGTGCCCTTCTGGAAGAGGACCACCTCCTCTCTGCCGCCTGGCCCCACAGGCTGTACCAGGCGCCCTTCCGCAGCGAGCTGCTCCTCGAGCGGCCTAGGGACAGAAAGGAACGCTGCGGCGACCAAGATGGCGTCGTAAGGAGCGTGCTCGGGTAGACCCTTCGTGCCGTCGACCGTGACGACCTCGGCGTTCGTCACGCCGAACCGGGCGAGGTTCTCCCTCGCGGCATCCGCTACGTCCCCGAAGCGCTCCACCGCCCACACGAAGCCGCCCAGGCGGGCGAGCAGCGCCGTCTGCCACGCGTAGCCGGCGCCAACCTCAAGCACCCGCTCCGAGCCAGCGAGCCCCAGAGCGTCCACCATCCTCGCCACCAGCGAGGGCTGAGTCGTCACCTGGTCGTGGGGGATGGGTAGCGGCTTGTCCTCGTAGGCTTGTCCGGCGAGGTTAGCGGGAACGAAGCCCGCCCTGGGGACCGCGCGCAGCGCCTCGAGGAGGCGGGGATCACGCACACCCTCCTCGGTGATGGTCCGGACGAGATCCTCAGGCTCGCTCATGATCCTGCCATGTTAACCCAGCCCCATCCACCTTCGCCCCCGAAGTGCGGGGTGGCCTTGGGTCTCGATCTCCGGCTTCGGCATATCATGGCTGACCGTCCAGATTCATTCCGCCGCAGCCCCTTGGGAGCGGCGGAACGAATCCCTAGCATCTACACTCTAGCTTTCGTACAGTGCACTTGTGACCTGCGAACGGCTCTTGGACTTCGATCGCCCGGTCCATTCTCATCCAGGTCGAGTAGGCTACGCCTTGCCACTGCAGGGTGACAGGGAGGCGCAGTATTACGAAGAGGGTTTCCGCCACGGCAGAATCCGGCCGCTCACGCCTCCGTAGCGTTCTCCTTGTATTGGGGATCGTGCTGCTGGCGGCCAACCTGCGCCCGGCACTCACCGGCGTGGCACCCTTGATCGGCCAGATCCGGGCGGACACCGGCATATCCAACGGGGTAGCAGGGCTTCTCACGACTTTGCCGCTCCTGGCTTTCGGCCTGCTCTCGCCGATCGCGCCGCGCGTAGCCCGCCTGTTCGGCATGGAGCGCGTGTTGCTGGCGAGTCTGCTCGTCCTGGTGGCTGGCATACTGTTGCGCTGGGCGGGGGCTGTAGAGGCTCTGTTCTTGGGTACGGTCGTCCTGGGAGCGGCGATCGCGGTAGCCAACGTGCTCTTGCCTAGCCTCGTCAAGCGGGAGTTCCCCGAACACGCCGGCCTCATGACGAGCGTGTACTCCAGCTCGCTAGGCATCAGCGCCGCGCTCGCCGCTGGCGTGAGCGTCCCCTTGGCACAGCTGGTCGGCTGGCGAGGTGCCTTGGCCGTGTGGGTCCTGCCCGCCCTCCTCGCCGGTGTCGCCTGGCTCCCCCAGCTCAGCCGTAGCGATCATCCTGGGGACCCGTCCGCCCGAAGCACGCCTGGGGTGAGAGACCTGTGGCGTTCGCCCCTGGCTTGGCAGGTGACACTGTTCATGGGGTTGCAATCGCTCTCCTACTACGTGACGCTGACGTGGCTGCCGGAGATCCTGCAGGCGGAGGGGATGAGCGCGGCCAGGGCGGGGTGGATGCTCGGGCTCTCTCAGGCAGTGGCGATCGTGACTATGTTCTTGACCCCTATGATTGCCGGGAGGAGACCCTCTCAGCGAGGCGTCGTTGTGGTAGCCGTGGGCATGTCTGGTGTCGGCGCTTTGGGCCTGCTGGTTGCCGGTTCCACCGTCAGCACCCTTTGGGTCGTGCTGCTTGGTCTCGGTCAGGGGGCTGCCTTCAGCCTGGCGCTCACTTTCTTCGCGCTGCGTGCTCCAGACCCCGGGCATGCCGCTGCGCTCTCGGGTATGGCCCAATCGGTCGGTTACCTGCTCGCAGCGGGTGGGCCTTTCCTCTTCGGCCTCCTGCGCGATGTGACGGGTGCGTGGAAGGTGCCGCTGGCATTGCTGCTCGCGGTTACGATGTGTCTGTTGATCGCAGGTATTGGCGCCGCCCGCGACGCCCACGTCGGTACATAAGACCCGGGCGACCGCACTACCTGGACGGTGGGGAGTTGGCCTGACAGAAGAGTAAACGTCTTTTCTATGCTTGCACACCCGCGATAATCCGCACCCGGTTCCGCGGATGCAAGCATATATCACCTGGCTTCCATGGAATATGACCTTCGGAATCTCGGCTCTCCTTAGCCCAGAAAGCGATCGTCACAACGCTTCGGAGACAGTAGTGCGGTAGAGTGGGGTTGTGGTGGAAGGGGCAAGCGAACCGGTCGAAGAGGCGATGGGATGAGCCACCGCGCTGGCGCCTGGTTTGCGTGGAGTGTGTGGGCGTTGACCGTGCCGACTACAATCCTCACGCTAATTTTCGCCTCACTCAACGAGCCTTCACCCTCCCTGTGGGACGAGGTACTCCTCCCGGTATTGATCCTCACCTTCTCTACGGTCGGCGCTTTGGTCGCCTCGTACCGCCCCGAGAAAGCAATCGGCTGGCTCTTTCTCACTGGAGCCTTCGTATGAATAGTGGGAGAGCTCACGCTGGAATACGGCGTCTACTCGCTGATCACCGACCCGGGTGCGCTGCCTGCAGGGGTGTGGACTGCGTGGTTCGGCGCGTGGGCGCGCGGAATCGGGTGGTTCGTAATCGTTACGTTCTTACTCTTGCTGTATCCTACGGGGAGGCTGCCCTCTCCACGTTGGCGTCCGGTCTTGTGGGGGACTGCGGGCTCCGTCGTGCTTTTCACGATGGCGTCTTGGCTATCTCCGGAGACCAACGACCTGCGGCTGGCAGCCGTTCGTAACCCCTTGGGGTTGGAGTTCGAGATCATGGGCCTGCTCTACGAGCTCTTCAACTACGCGTTCCCGCTGCTAATCGTGGCGAGTGGGACGGCGGTGATCGTACGTTTCCGCCGGTCGAGAGGTGACGAACGCCAGCAACTGAAATGGTTCGCGTACGCCGTGGCCGTCATGATCGTTGTGTTCGTGATCTGGTTCTCGTTCACTCTGGTGGGGCTCGTATCGCCCACTTCACTGTTGTATGAGGTTCCCCTCATCGGGCTTCCCGTCGCGACAGGTATCGCGATCCTCAAGTATCGCCTCTACGACATAGACTTCATCGTAAACCACACTCTCGTCTACGGTTCACTCACGGCGCTGCTAGTGGTGATCTACTTCGTTGGCATCGTTCTGCTGCAGCGGCTCTTCGTCGCTCTCACCGGCCAGCAGTCTACCCTCGCAGTCGTGGCCTCTACCCTCTTGATCGCCGCACTATTCAACCCCCTAAGAAGGAGCATCCAGTCCTTCATAGATCGCCGCTTCTACCGTA
>DASTKM010000233.1:0-2585 GCA_035715885.1 Rubrobacter sp. | reverse complement strand
CGGAAGAACCTTAGCTCGTCGAGGTCCACGCCTTCGACCAAGGTCTTGAGGAAAGCACGCGAACGCGGTCCCTGGACCACGGGCAGGGCGACGGCCGCCGTCATGTCCGTCACGTAGGCGCTGGAGCCAACGGCGTGCTCGGAGATCCAACGGAATACCTTCTCACGCGGCCCGGAACTGGTGACGATCATGAAGTGCTCGTCCTCGAATTTGTAGACGGTGACATCGTCTACGATGCCGCCCGCCTCGTTGCACATCGTCGAGTACCTTAGCTGCCCGGGTTCCATGTCCTGAACCTCGTTAACCAGCAGCCGCCTCACCAGCCGCTCGGCGCCAGGTCCCTTAATGTCAACCTCGCCCATCGTCGAGAGATCCTGCATCCCGACGTTCCTGCGCACGTTGAGGTGCTCTTCTAGAGGCGAAGCGTAGGAGGTTGGGAACATGAAGTCCCCGCCTCCCTTGACCAGGTTCCTGGCCGAACGGCGGTGGAAATCGTAGAATGGCGTTCTTCTCTCCGGCATGAACTACCCCTCTCTCGGGAAGATTGTTTGTAAACTATACTGCAAGCACTGGTCCCGGTCACCCTCGTCTATGGCCTCCCGTGATCCTCCGGGCGGTCGACGCGGTCTCGTCGACGAGTTCATTCGCCCGTCCGAGACGGTCATCGTCCAAGTTCGCCGCAGACAGATTGATCTCGGCCAATGTCACCGCGGCGCGTACTCCCGCTTCTGCGAGCAGGACCGCGGTTATCGCGTCTCCCACGAGGTTGGTGTTGCCCTCCTCCACCAACCGGGCCGCGATGCCGGCGACCTCGTTCCCGACCTCGGCGACGGCCAGCGGCACGTCGGTGGCCCCTGAGAGGGCATCACTGACGCGCTCCCTGCGGGTCTCAGAGTCAGGCTCTCGGTAAGCGTCGAGGACGCGCCTGTAGGACTCCACGTCGATCCTGGCAAGCGGTGCTACCCTCCGCCTCGCTGCATCCGCACGCTCGGCCAGCCCGTCGGCGTCGGCTAGCTGGCCCGCAGACAGGCGCGCGGCCATGCCCGACAACCCGGCGGCGAGGGCCACGGCTACGGCAGCCACGGAGCCTCCGCCGGGAGCCGGGTTGCCCGAGGCCACGAGGTCAAGGAATTCTCCAAGTGGAAGATCCAGATACTCCGACGTCGTGTTCTCTGGTGAAAAGTCCATCCTACTACAAGCCCATCAGGCGGACGTTTCGGCGCGCTCCAGCATCTCACGCCGCCACGCCTCGGTCCTCTGCACCTCGTTGAAGGTGTAGATGTGGATTCCCTGGATGTTGCTTTCAGGGTCCGCAAATCCAGGTTTCAGGCCTTCGATCAGACGGTCAGGGCTGTAACCACCGGGCAAGAATAGCTTGAGCAGCCAGTTACGCTGCCTGTTCAAGAAACGCGCCGACTCGCCGAGGCCGATGCCGGCGGAGATCCGCACTAGCTTCTGGCGGTTCACGTAGCCTGGCATACCGACGCGGATCGGCAGCTTTACACCCCGCAACCACACCCGCCTGGCCCAGTCCAAGGTCACCCCAGGGTCGAAGCAGATCTGGCTGATAATGTAGGTGGCGTAGGACGACTTTTCGTACATGGCCTGGATCGTCATCTCGTCGCTGATCTTGGGGTGGCTCTCCGGGTAGCCTGTGATGCCAACCTCGTCGAGGTCGTGCCCAATCTCCGACATCGCCTGGAGCAACCCGGCCGCGCCCTCGAACTCCCCTGCTGGCTCATCGACGTCGCCGGCGACGACGAAGGCGTTCCTTATGGAGGCCTCGCGCAGCCTCTGCAGGATCTCGCCCAGTTCCGACCTGTCCCGAATGAGCCGCGCCGCGAGGTGGGGCGCAACGCTGAAGCCGTGTCCCGCCAACCGTTCGGCGAGCTCTACCGTGGCCCAGGTTCCCTTACCAGGCGATGCCGTAACCGTGAGTGCTATCTCCTTTGGGACATGCTCGATGACCGATTCCTCGGTCCCCTGGAGGGGTATCACCTCGTAGCCGGGATGCCGCAGAAACTCTACCAGCCTCCGGTTCGCCAGCTGACTCAGTTCGGGGTTCTGCTCCGTCGTCACGTTCTTCCCCACCAACCCGAGTCGCTCTTCTCTGGTCCCTTAAGACGCGCTGGCGGCGCCCAGGTTCTGCTCGGCCTTCTCCGGTTTGAAGAAGACGCGGTCGGCCACGGTGGCCGCGACCGTCTCCTCGGGCCGCTCGACCTCGAGTCCGGTTCCCAGTTCGCTGTACTCGACAGGCACCATCGCGTAGCCGATGTTCTTCTGCAGGCGCGGCGAATAGCAGGCCGAGGTGACCTTGCCGATTCTCTCGCCGTGTTTGTGGACCGGGAAGTAGTCGATCATGGAGCCGTCGTTGTAGGACCCGAGGTTGCTACCCCCTAGCTCGACGCCGACAAGCTTGCGGCTGACGCCCTCCTCGCTGATCCTCTTCAGCGCCTCCCTTCCGACGAAGTGCTGCTCCTGCTCCAACTCGACCATCCATTTGTAACCGTATCCAACTTCGTAGGGGTTGGTGTCGTACCACATGTCGCAGCCCAGGGCCAGGATGCCCCCCTCGATCCTACGGA
>DASTKM010000232.1:0-6746 GCA_035715885.1 Rubrobacter sp. | reverse complement strand
GAGTTCGCCGTGGCGCTGCTCCTGTTCCTGATTATGCTGATCGGTGCGTACTGGTTCGTGATAGGTGAGCCTGGCACAAGAGAGGAAAGGCAGCCAAAGAAGAAACGCCGGTCCCCTGAGAGAATCACGTTGCGTTAGGCGTCGTTGCTTACCCTTACTACGGTTCCAGAGTGAAGTCGCGAAAAGCTCGAGGAGCACTTCCCTACGTCTAACGAGTGCGCTCGGCGGCTACTCGAAGTCGCTACCACGTGCGGATGTGATCCCTACCTCGTTGGCGCGAGTTCTGGAGATTACCCAGAACTCTCCCGGCGGCGAGTTCCGGGTAAGCCCGAGATACCTCCCCTGCGGTGTATCCCTTCCTAGGGATGGCACCGGCGGAGAGGGTGTTGATGAACGGGTAGAGGGTGCGTCGGGGAGGCATACCAGGTTTGTCCTCCTCAACGTGGACCAGGTAGAGCAATTGGCCCAGATCCGCCCACTCGTAGAGCCTCATCTTGGTGTGGCCAGCTTCGACGATCCGAATCAGGCGTCCGATGAAGTTGATGCTGTACGAACGGTAATTCCCCTCGCCGTAACCTCTGTCGATCTCTACGGTGATCTGCTCGTACACGCGTTTCTCCTCAGCCCGAGGGTCCGGCCGGAACGGAGGGGGACAGCCCCGGCCGAATCCCGCGGTTACCGAGACCCTAACACCCCGAGTGTCACAGGCAGTTAAGCGTCGGCGAAGGTTGCGTTAAGGCTTGTAGAGTCGGGAGTAGCTATCCTGCCTGAGGCGAATTTCTGAACAGTGGATAGACCATCTCAAGGCAATGCACGGCATACTCTGGCTGTTTAGTGCCAGTGATCTTCTGCGAGCGCTAGTCGTTGCGATGCTAGGTCAACTCGCTGTCTGACTGCCTGCGCTCAGCCGCAAGGGCGGGAGGCGGTGCAATAGTCAGGGATGCGCAGGCCTTCGTGAGCGCTTCCCAGGTCGCCACCGAGAGCGGCGCCGTGCCGCGGGTGGTTAGCTCGCGGTAGCGGCGGTGGCTACGTTCGCCCGGCAAGAACAGTTCATCGACGCCTGCCAGCCGCTCGCCTGCCTTGACCTGATCGATCTGGGCCTCCATCCGCCCCAGGAACTCCTCGCGCGGTAGGAATGCCTCCACGTCGAGCGCCCAGAAGAAGGCGCTGCCGGCCGTGGCGGGTTCGCTGGGAAAGTCGCGGGCGAATGCGGCCCCGGTCAAGACGCCGGCCAGCGCGTCGAAGACGAGCCCCAGGCCGAAGCCCTTGTGGGGCGCTGCCGGGGAACCGAGCGGTGCCATGAGCCCACCACGGACGAACTCGTTCGGGTCGGTGGTCGGACGGCCTTCGCCATCGAGGATCATGCCTTCGGGCACCGGACGGTCGCGTTGCGCCGCGAGCCGGACCTTGAACGCGGCGCCGGTGGTCGTGGCCACGTCGAGTACCACCGGTGGGTAGCGTCCTGCCGGGATAGCGTAGGCGAACGGGTTGGTGCCAAAGGTCGGCGTGCGGCCGCCGGGCGGTGCAACCATCGGGACGGCGTTGGCGCAAGCGAAGCCGATCAGGCCGGCCTCGGCAGCCATCCGGGCGTAGAACCCAGGCACGATGAGCTGCGAGTTTCGGACGCCAGCGCCCGCCATGCCCTTGTGCTCGCGGGCGCGCTCGATGCACCAGCGCATCGCCCGCGCGGCCCCAACCACGTGGCTGCGGTCCCCGTCGAGGAGCAGCGCTCCCTCCGTCTCCCGCAGCACCCGGATGCGAGGCTGCGGGTTCATGCCTCCACCGTGGTAGGCATTGGCCAGAAAGCCGAGTAGGTGGACGCCGTGGCTCTCATGGCCACGCAGTTCCGAGTCCAGCAAGACCTCAGCTACCTGTTTGGCATCCTCGCGCGGCAGCTCGAGTGTCTCGAACGCCGCGATCAAGCAATGCCGCAGATCTTCGATCCGAACCAGGCGCATCTCGTCGCCCCAATTCTCAGCCATGGCCATCCTCCCCTTTCACCGTATGGGATTGCGTGCATCGTAGCAAGCTCTTCGCACTCCCGCGCACTCTCTGGCAGCCTCCCGTTTGTCTCCGAGCGTTAGTGAATGAGCTTTTGGGTGACGCCTGGCCGACGGTCATCTTGCCTTGTTCACGCAAATGCCGAGAAGGGACCAGGCTGGGGATTTCGACAGAGTCAAAGGCTGTGGTTCGCTGTTCCCGCTTCGAGCCTGCGTCCGAGAACGACGAGGTCTATCTCGGCGCCGTCGAGTTCAGCAACGCGCGGGAAGTGCGCCCACTTTTCGAAGCCGAAGCGTTCGAACAGTCTGAGGCTGGGCTCGTTGCCGGCGAAGGCCCCCGCGGTCAGGGTCTTTATGCCCAGATCCGGGGCACGCCTGATAGCCTCTTCCAGCAGGCGCCGGCCTATCCCCTTTCCCCGGTGGCCCTCCTTGACGTAGATGCCGATCTCGGCGGTCCCGTTATAGGCGGGTCTGCCGTCCCAGAAGTCGCCGAGGCTGAGCCAGCCTACTACCTCTCCGTCCTCTTCGGCCACCCAGATCGGACGTCTCGCCGGGTCGTGCTCGTAGAACCACGGCAGCCTCTGTTCGACGGAGACGGGCTCTGAGTCGGCCGACACTATGCGGCCAGGGATGATGGAGTTGTAGATCTCCACGATGGACGCGAGATCCTCCAGCGTGGCGTCACGCGTTCTCATGCCAGCCCTTCGATCCCCTCCCAGCGCTGAATCGCCAGCTTGCAATCCTCGAGCCCAGGTACCAGCGCGATCCTTATGTACCCCTCGCCGCCAGCCCCGAAGGCCCGGCCGGGCGCCACGATTACTCCCTCCTCCATCAGGCGCAGCGCGTAAGCCTCGTCGTCCCCACCGGGTATCGCGACCCACAGGTAGAAGCTCGCTTCGGTGGGCAGATATTCCAGGCCGGCTTCCTCGAAGAACGCGGTGAAGAGATCCCGCTTCTCGCCGAAGACGCGCCGCCGCTTCTCGACGTGGGCGTCGTCGTCCCAGGCCGCCCTCGCGGCGTCCTGGACAAAGGACTGGGTGGCCACGCCGATGGAGGGACGGAGCTTCCTCAGCGCGCCGATGAGCTCGGGATCTCCGGCCATCATGGCCGAGCGGTAGCCTGTCATGCCGCTGCGCTTGGACAGGGAACAGAAGGCTAGGGTCCGCTCCGTAGTGAGCTCCAGGATGGAAGGCGGGGGCTCGCCGGAGAAGATGTCGTTGTAGCACTCGTCCGAGAAGAGCAGGATGCCGTGTTCGCGGCAGAACTCGACTACGCCCTCCAGGTATTTATACGTTGCTGTTGCGCCTGTGGGGTTGTGAGGGTAGTTGATCCAGAGTATCCGCGTGCGTTCGCCGTCTATTGCCTCGGGTTGCAGCAGGAAACCATCCTCACCTTTCAACTCGACAGGCAGCGCCTCGCCGCCGGAGAGCAGCGTGCCCCTTTCGTAGACGGGGTAGCCGGGCGTGCCGTAGGCGACGCCGCGCCGCTCGTGCGAGTGGTGCAGGAAGGCAAGAGGAGCGTGGAAGATTGCCTCTTTGGAGCCTGTGGCCGGCAGAACCTCGCTCTCAGGGTCGAGCGCGACCCCGTGGCGGCGTTCCATCCAGCCACAGAAGGCCTCGCGCAACCCCTGCTTGCCCGCCGTGCTCGGGTATCTGCTGACCTCGGGGACGCCGTCTATCAGGGCGTGTCGGATCTTCGCGTCCGTCGGCTCGCGTGGGTCGCCGGTGCCGAAGTCGAAGAGATCAAGCCCCTTTTTCTCCAGCTCCCAGCGGCGTTCGTCGAGGTGCAAAAGCGGGTAGACGCCCTGCTTGGCGAGTATGGGGTTGAGGAGCAAAGGGTGCTTTTGTGTCTGGTGTGTCGCGCGGGGGTTCGGCACGGAGTATATTCTCCCTACGGCTCCATTTGCAGAGCCAGAAATATAGCACGCTCCGGCTACACGAGGAGGTACGTTTTGGACGACTTTCACTACGAGGGGGGCGTACTCCGCTGTGAGGACGTGCCGCTCTCCGAGATAGCGGCGTCGGCAGGGACCCCTACCTACGTCTACAGCCACGCCGCCCTCCAGAGGGCATTTACGGAGCTCGATGGTGCGTTTGCGGGCCTGGACCATCTGGTCTGCTACGCTGTCAAGGCGAACGGCAACCTCGCCGTGTTGCGGACGCTCGCAGCTCTTGGGGCAGGAGCAGATGTCGTCTCCGGCGGGGAGCTCTACAGGGTGATGCGGGCCGGATTCGACCCGAAGAAGGTCGTCTTTGCCGGGGTCGGGAAGACCGAGAAGGAGCTAATGTCGGGGCTTGGGGAGCGCATATTGCTCTTCAACGTCGAGTCGGCCTCCGAGCTGGAGCACCTCGACCGCCTGTGCGCCCGCTTCGGCAAGAGGGCCCGCGTGGCGCTCCGCGTCAACCCCGACGTCGACGCCGGGACGCACGACCACGTTGCAACAGGAAGGGGCCA
Source organism: Rubrobacter sp. (assembly GCA_035715885.1). Lineage (GTDB taxonomy): Bacteria > Actinomycetota > Rubrobacteria > Rubrobacterales > Rubrobacteraceae > Rubrobacter_D. The sequence goes on along the minus strand of DASTKM010000232.1, from coordinate 2,292 downwards.
GGACAAGTTCGGCATCCCCGTGGACGAGGCGCTGGCCCTGGCCGAGCGTGTAGGGGACTACCGGTGCATCGACCTCATCGGGGTCCACCAGCACATCGGGTCCCAGATCACCAAACTCACCCCTTACACCGAGTCCGTCGAACGCTCCGCCGGCCTCGTTGACGAGCTCAAGACCCGCGGCTTCGACATCCGCTACTTCAACATCGGCGGCGGTCTCGGCATCCCCTACAAGGACGAGGAGACCCCGACCCCGAAGGAGCTAGTGGACGCCATCAGGCCCATGCTCGAGGCGGCGGGGACGAAGATCCTGTGCGAGATGGGCCGCTATATATCTGGCTCCGCCGGAGTACTCTTGTCCAGCGTCGTCTACCGCAAGAAGAGCGGCGGGAAGAGCTTCATCGTCGCCGACGCCGGTATGAACGACCTCCTGCGTCCGAGCCTCTACGACGCCCACCACGAGGTCCTCTCCGTAGACGAAGTCGGCTCCGTGGCCAACGCCGACCTCGTCGGGCCCGTGTGCGAGTCCGGTGACTACCTCGCCCGCGACCGCGAGCTGCCAGACGCTTCCGAGGGAGATGTGCTCGCCATCATGGACGCCGGCGCTTACGGGTTCTCGATGGCCTCCAACTACAACTCCCGCCCCAGGCCCGCAGAGGTCATGGTCAAGGGAGATAGCTGGGCCGTCGTGCGCGAACGCGAGCACACGGCCGACCTCGTGAAAGGCGAGCTGGTTCCGGCGTTTTTGTAGGTGCTAGGCTAGTCTTCCTGGCGACGGTTGACGAGCAGGAGGGAGAGCCCAGGGCTGCGCTCGGCGAGGCGGGAGTCCAGGGAGATGGTCTTCGCGGCCGGGCTGAACAGGATCACCACCGAGATAAGCGCCACGAGCACGTTTATCGTGAGGAACTCAGGGGCGCCGAGGCCAGTCCCGAGCCCCACGCCTCCCTGGGAGAGCAGGATCACGGCGCTCAACCCGACACTGCCGATCGCTGCGAGGTTGGTGAGCAACCCGAGGATAAGGGCGATGCTTAGCATCAGCTCTCCCGCGCGCATGAACTGGGCGAAGAGCTCGGCGTTAGGCACTACATAGCCCCTCATAAAATCCTGGAAGAAAGGTGGAGCCTGCGAGACGAAACCCCCCGCCTGAAGGCTCGCCGCGAACTGGCCAGGGAAGCCCGGGTTGAGCAACTTCTCCAGGCCACCGTTCAGCCAGACGGCCCCGATCAGGACGCGCACCAACACCATGCCGTTCACGTGCCGGACTCCTCTCACACACTGCCACGCGCTCCTATCCTACATACGCGCCGGAGAGAGTTTAGGATCTAGCCGAAATGCTGACAAGCGACAGCCTGAGGCTGGAGCGTGCTGACAAGCCGCCTGCAAGGCGGCGTGCTGACTTGCTGAAGTGCTAAACACAACCAATGCTGGATACGCTGCGTATATCAAGGGGAACCCGGCGACAACTAGGAGGAAGCCTTGGAGAGGATTTCGCGCGAGAGGTTCATCAGGCTGGGCACCGCGCTTGGAGTGGGCGCAGGATGCGCCTCGCTGGTCGCCTGTGGAGAAGGCGCGAGCAGCTCCGGCGGAGGTTCAGGCGGTGGAAAGTCCGGCGGCGGGGACTCCGGTGGCGGCAACTACGGCGGAGGAAATTCAGGTGGCGGCGGCTCAAAGAAATCGTCCGGCGGCGAAGCCAAGACGGGCGGAACGGCCATCGCGAGCGAGTCCCAGGTCGCACCAGGGAGTGCCTACAAATTCGAAGACTCGGGGAATCCTGCTCTCCTGGTCCACCTGGAGAACGGGGACTTCGTGGCGTACTCGGCGGTCTGTACCCATCAGGCCTGTAAGGTGGCCTACCAGGACGGCAATCTCGTCTGCCCGTGCCACGGCTCGACCTTCGACCCGGCCAATGGTGCCTCGGTGGTTACAGGCCCGGCCACGAGGCCGCTGCCCGAGATCCCCGTGAAGGTCGAGGGCGGGGAGGTCGTCAGAGCTTGAGAGCAGCGAGCTAAAGACCTCAGGGCGGTCCCGCCTCGCTGACAAGTCGTTCTCTATCCACCGAAAAGCTGATGGTTGATGGCTGACCGCTGAAAGCTAAAGTAGAATGATCTCATGGACAGGGGGCAGGAGATCATCGGGCTCAACGGGGCGGCGGCTGTTCTGGACGTCTCGTCCGAGACGGTCAGGCGCTTCGCAAAAGAGGGGAGGCTTCGCTCCGAGGGCGGGGAGGAAGGAGGATACGTCTTCCACCTCGAAGATGTCCTTGGGCTCGCGCGTGAGCTTGGCGCCGAATCCGCG
>DASTKM010000231.1:0-9476 GCA_035715885.1 Rubrobacter sp. | reverse complement strand
CGTGACGTTCGCCCATTCCTTACCTCCTCGCTCTCCTGACTGCTCGCGCACCAAGTAACCTGGCTACGTGGCTCCAGAGCACAACCTCCCACTCAGTCCTAACGGTATAGATAGGCCTCGAGACCTCTGTTGGGCTCGTGTTCCGGTCCCGTTCGCCGTTTGCTCATCAGGGATCACTGTAACCTGCGGCGCACACGACGCCCTGAGCAAATTGGATCATGCTTCTAGCTAGAAATGATCAAAAAGCCCCCGCCGATCGGGTGCTGGCACCTCGGAAGACGGTCAATTTGGACGAGGCAGACTATGTGGCTGAAAGCTTCGACGTGCCGCGGCGTACTCCGGCCACGCACGCGAGTATGGTCCCCGGTCCGACCTCTCTCCTATTCTGGAGCGAATGCGGTCTTCGCAGACGACCGGCGAGATCGGATGAGGCGCGGCATACTCGCCCACACGCGAAACTTGACCTTATTCTTCACATATCATTACAGATCTAGTGGTAGAAGAGGCCGCTCGCGGTAGGGAGGTGCGCATTAGCGGGCAACGTTCGATCGGAGCGGCCAAGTATTCCCTCCAAAGGAGCCGGCGAGTTTGAAGTTGGAGTTGAGTAGCGAAGGGCGGTACACCTTGAGGGCTCTGGTGTATCTTGCCTGGGTCGGTGAGCGGGTGACCGCCGACAGGATCTCCGCCGAAGCCCACATTCCCCGCCGCCTGCTCGCTCGCATCCTGGCCAAGCTCTCCCACGCGGGTCTCGTCGAGACCGAAAAGGGCCGCGGCGGAGGTTCCCGGCTTGCCCGACCCGCGAACAAGATAACGCTTCGGGAAGCCGTAGATACGGTCGAAGGGCCATTCAGCATCGTCCGCTGCATTATGGAGGATCGCGCCTGCGGAGAGGGCGCTCCATGCGCCCTGCACGACGCCTGGGTAGAGGGCCAGAAAGCTATCCTCGAGCACCTCGGCACGCAGACCATCAAGGAGTTCATCTCGCGAACCGCCTCCGACAAGTTCCCAAGAGCGTAGCAGGCTCCCACGCCATACACCTTGCGTGATGGTCAGAGCTAAAGTTATATTACTAAATTGGTAATATTTTCGGGGTGGGATGGCTACCCCGGCCGGGATCAGCTGGAGGTGGCTGGTGGTAGGAGGATCGGAGCGGCGTGAGCTGCTTATCTCGAAGGGCTGGGTTCAGGCCGTGGCGCTGGTTGTTCTGTTTGGCTTTTTCGTGCTCGGGCTTCTGGCGTATCGGGCGTATTCGGGGCAGCCGCCGATTCCCGAGCGGGTCGTGGACCCCGGGGGCGAGGTCGTCTTCACCGGCGAGGACGTGAGGGCCGGGCAAGGGGTGTTCCTGCAGAATGGCTTGATGCAGTACGGTTCCATCTTCGGGCACGGTGCCTACCTCGGCCCCGACTTCACCGCTGATTATCTGCGGCGAGCCGCCCTCTTCGTGCGCGAGAGTTATGGGGGAGAGAGCTCCGACCGGGCGGCGGTGCAGACTGTCTCCGACTTCAAGGAGAACCGCTACGACCCGGAGACACGCACGCTGGAGTTCACCGCGCCGCAGGCTGCGGCCTTCGAGGAGCTCGAGGAGCATTACGGGCGGTACTTCGGCGAACCGACTACGAAGTACGGACTCAGGCCGGAGGCGATAAAAGACCCCGAGGATATAAGACAGCTAACCGCGTACTTCGCCTGGACGGCGTGGGCCGCGTCGGCGTTGAGGCCGGGGACGGACTACACGTACACCAACAACTGGCCGCCCGAGCCGCTCGTGGAGAACGAGCCGACCGCCAACGTCGTGGTGTGGAGCGTACTTTCGCTCATAGCGCTCCTCGGCGGCATCGGGCTCTTGTTCGCAGCCTTTGGGCGGTGGAACTTCCTCGGCTGGCGGGGGCGCGAGCAGGCGACGTTATCGTTTCGCACACCCGGCGACGTGGCGCTGACGCCGGCGCAGCGGGCGTGCGCATGGTTCTTTCTGGTGATGGCCGCTCTGTTCCTCGTACAGACGCTCGTGGGGGCGGCGTCGCAGCACTACCGAGCGGACCTGGCGAGTTTCTTCGGCATAGACCTCGCGCAGTGGTTGCCGTATAACCTCATGCGCACCTGGCACGTACAGCTCGCGATCTTTTGGGTGGCAACCTCCTTTCTAGCGGCGGGCATCTTCCTCGCCCCGATGATCGCCGGCAGGGAGCCACGAGGCCAGCGCCTCCTCGCCTTCGGGTTATTAGGCGCTCTGGCTATAGTCGTCTTCGGGAGCCTCATTGGGGAGTGGGCGGGGATCTTCGGCCTGACGGGCGGCCTTTGGGCCTGGTTCGGCAACCAGGGCTTCGAATATCTGGACCTCGGGCGCTTCTGGCAGATCCTGCTCTCGATAGGTCTCTTCTTCTGGGTCGTGATGCTGTTTCGGGCGATGCGCGGGCGGTTGCGGCGCGAGCACATGGGCAACATGCCCTGGCTGTTCTTCTTCGCCGCCCTTGCGATCCCGGCGTTCTACGCGGTCGGGTTGCTCGCCCGGCCGGAGTCTCACTTCACGACGGCGGATTTCTGGCGGTTTTGGGTCGTCCACCTATGGGTCGAGGACTTCCTCGAGCTCTTCACGACCGTCATGGTCGCCTATATATTTGTTTTGCTCGGCGTCGTGCGCGAGAAGGTGGCACTGACCGTCATCTACCTGGATATCTTGTTGTATTCGGCGGGAGGTGTGATCGGGACGATGCACCACCTCTACTTTTCGGGAACGCCCGCCGAGCACATGGCTCTTGGCGCTTTCTTCTCGGCGGCGGAGGTCATCCCGCTCACCTTCCTAACCGTAGAGGCCTGGAGCTTTTTGCAGCTCGGGGCCAGGCAGGAGTCACGCTCTCCCACGCCGTTCCCGCACCGCTGGGCGGTGATGTTCCTCGTTGCGGTGGGGTTCTGGAACTTCCTCGGAGCGGGGATCTTCGGCTTCCTCATAAACTTGCCGATCATCTCCTACTATCAGATCGGCACGGCCTTGACGGCCAACCACGGCCACGCCGCGATGATGGGCGTCTACGGGATGCTCGCGGCGGGGTTGGCCCTGTTCTGCCTCCGGTACCTGATCCCGGAGGAACGCTGGTCGGAGCGGGCGGCCAGGATGAGCTTCTGGTCGCTCAACATCGGGCTCGCCTGGATGTGCTTCGCCACGCTCTTCCCTTTGGGCATCCTGCAGCTCTACCAGTCGGTGAGCGTCGGTTACTATGAGGCCCGCACGCTAGAGTTCCTGACCAACGAGACGAACGCCCTCCTGGAGTGGATTCGTCTGCCGGGGGACGTGGTCTTCATCGTCGGCGGCGTGCTGCCGCTGTTGTATCTCTGCTACCTCGGCGTGCGCCACACCGTCCCGCGCGTAGTTGTGGAGGAGCCGGAGGATATACTCTTCACCGAGATCACCGAGCCCGAAGCCACCGGGTCGAGGGAGCGGTAGCATGATGGATATCCAACTCGAAGTGCTCCTCGCGGTAGGATACGCGATCTTCTTGCTGGGAGTCGCCTTCGGGCTCGACCTCCTGGCTCGCCACTCGCACGCCCGCTCTGAGCGCTACCGCACCGCCGGGTTCACCTACCATCCCTCGCATGACGCCTGGGTCTGCCCTGAGGACCAGCTCCTCGTCAGGAGCGAAGTGGATCACGAGCGGCGGCTGGTGCGCTACCGGGGAAGGCCCCAGATCTGCAACTATTGCCCGGCCAAGGCCGAGTGCACGGACTCCGACGTGGGGCGCGAAGTCGTGCGCGCCATGGACCCCTGGCCGCACTCGGAGGCAGGTCGCTTCCACTGGGGCATCTCGCTCGCGGTGACCGTCATAGCCGGCCTGATCCTCGCGGCCGAGGCGATCCGCAACCACGCTCCAGTCGAACTCGCGGTCCTCGGTGCAGTGCTCACCGTAGTCGTGCTTGTGGCCTGGCACCTGCACGCAGCTTTCCGCGCTACCCCGGTCAACTTCCCGGCTCCGCGAGTCGCCCCATCTTCTAAAATTCCGATGAATCCCGTTCAGACGGGCTACAGGAAGGGCAAAAGGGTGGAGCGTTGAACGTGATGCACGAATGGTAGAAAGGCCTCTTATGAACGACATCCCCGAGGTGGCTCTGAGAACCATCGAAGATATTTTCGGAAACAGCTTCGTGCGGCACGCGGATGGCGAAGCGGATGCCGGGCAGCTATTCGCCTCCGTGTTCCCAGAGAACGCTGCACAGGTCGAGTCGCTAACGAAACTCGCCGCCCGCTACCGCATACCGCTGATAGCCCGGGGTGCAGGCACCGCCCAAAATTCGGGAAGGGCGCCGCGGGCTCTCGCGGTGCGGTTCGACGCGATGCGCGAGATACGGATTACGGAGTCGGGAGAGGACCGGGTGGAGGTCGAGCCGGGGGTCACGTGGATGGTTCTCGAAGAGCGGCTGCGCGAGAGAGGTATAGGACCGACGGTCTACCCCACGAGCGCACCGAGGTCCACCGTTGGTGGCTGGCTGGCCGAGAACGGGCTTGGGGTGGGCTCCTTCGAGTACGGATGGTTGCTACAGAACGTCCTCTCATTGGAGGTCGTGCTGGCGGGGGGCGAACGAGATCTCATCGAGGGCGAAACTCTGAGGCATTTTGTAGGATCCAGGGGCAGCATGGGGTTCCTGGTGAGGGCGCGCCTCGCGACGAGGCCGGCTGCCGGGGACGTGCCCGAGGGGGTTGTTTTTCGGGACGTGGAGGATCTCGCGGCGGCTGTCTTGGATCTCTATCGGGGCGGTGCGCCGCTCTGGCACCTTGGCTTCCTGAATGCCGCCATGACCCGTGCCAGTGGTCTCGAGGAAGGGCACGTGCTCTTCGGTGCTTACCCGGAAGAGAGGGCGTCCTGGATCGAGCCTGCTCTTGATAGGGCGAGCGAATCTCATCGGGGACGCGTCGTTCCTCGCGTGGAGGCCCGCCACATCTGGGAACAGAGGTTCTTCCCGGCTTTCCCCTTGGGACCGACCCCTATGCCCGGCCGCGCGTTTATCCGAGGCGCGCGCCTTGGCCCGACGCTCGCGGAGCTCGAGCGCGAGCTGGTGGGGGTGGCGATCCAGGGAACGGTCGCCCGGATGGGCGAGGTGGCGCTTCTGGCTTTCGACCCGGCCAAGGGGAGCGCAGGACTTGTAGACCTGTCCGCCACTACAGACATCGAGTTGGTGCGGCTAGCTGGCCGCTCCTGGATGCCCGAGCGTCGGTAAAGGGGAGTGGTCGGGGATCGAGGCCCCGAGCATGGTACGAAGGAACTTGTCGGCTCAGGATCCAACGTCTCGGGGGCTCTCGCGACGATTGATCCTCCGGAGGCGGACTATACAATAGGCCTGTGATGGACGACGATAAGCGGGTGCGAGAGCTTCCTCCAGCGGTCAGGAGCCTGATCGAGGCCCGCACGGGCGATGCCGTCTACGTGGTGGACCCCGACTACAGGATCGTCCACTGGGATTCTCAGATGGAGTCCCTCACCGGGGCGCTCTCGCAGGAAGCCATTGGACAGCCCTGTTACGAAGCCGTCATGGGCGAGCGGGAGGACGGGGGACCTTTCTGTGCTCACGGTTGCTCGGTGATGCACCTTGCTCAGGGTCATCGTCCCGTCTCAGCCTTCGAGATGCGCATAAAGACCCGCTCGGGAGACAGGCGATGGGTGAGCGTCAGCAACCTTACGCTCGAGACCGAGGAGGGGACATACCTGGTGCACCTAATTCGCGACACCCAGGGAACCCACGACGCGCTTGAGATGGCCCACGGGCTGATTCAGCTCTCTTCCAAGAAGGAGGCCCCAGCCCCGAGAAGGAGAGACGTCCCCGCCCTGACCTCAAGGCAGCTCGAAGTGCTGCGATTGCTATCTGAGGGCAAGTCGGTGAAGGAGATCGGTAAGGAGCTCTACATTTCCGAGGCCACGGTCAGAAACCACGTGCGCTCCCTTCTGCAGGCGTTGGGTGCGCACTCCCAGCTCGAGGTTTTGGCCAAGGCTCGCGAGATGGGCATCCTCGGCGGCTAACCTCTCCCTCTCACGCCTATCAACGTCCCATTTGATCAATCCTTGCCAGGCACATGGACAACCCTGCTCATGGCGAGGCCGCTTGTGTCCGGTACGGTAAGGCAACTGCTCACAATGGCGAGAAGATTCTTCGCGGGAGCGGTCGTCGCGGAGAGACGGAAATAGTAGCGCAGACAGCGGAGTTGGAAGGGATTTCGAATGGCGGAGGGCGAGTTCGTCCGGCGTCTCGGAGAGGCGGGGTACGGCCCAAACAACGCGCGTGGCGAGCTCTTGGACCTGCTCGCCTGCGCGGGTTTCCTCGTTCACGAGGGGCTGGTGCTCACGCAGCGGGCGCACGAGGAGTTCTTGCGGACGAGCGGCGCCTTGCGGGACATCCGGGCCGTCACCAAGCGAGGAGAGGATGGCTGGCAGCGGGCTGAGGTGATACGGTCGAGACGCGTCTCGTACCCTGTAGAGGGAAGGTTGAACCGGGCGATCTGTAAGGCGCTCGTCGAGTTGAACGCCAGGGCGGTGATAGTCCTCTCCGCAGATTTCGCGAGGGGTGGCTTGAGGAGCATCCCCGAGGTGAAGGACGCCGTTCGGGACGCATGGCTCACTCAGCGCGGGTTGGAGAGGCAGGTCGATGCCGCAGCCCAAGGCGAAGTTCCTCCTACCTGGCCGTTGCTGGTCTATCCACAGGCCAAGATCTGAGGGTGGGAGCTCGCGGACGACAGCGGCTCCTAGTAGTGTAGGTGTATGGAACCGGTGGGCGCAACTTCGGTCTTTCTCTTCGCGCTGCTCACGGCGGTTGCCACCGGGCTCGGCGCCGTGCCCTTCGCTTTCGCGAAGCACCCCACCCGCAGGTGGCTCGGAGCCTCCAACGCCGTCGCGGCCGGGTTGATGCTCGCGGCGAGCTTCGGTCTCCTCTACGAGGGAATGAATTACGGCCCCCTGCGTGCGATGGCGGGTGCCCTGCTCGGTCTGGCGTTCATCGTGGTCGCGCGCCGGTCCCTCCGGCAAGAGGAGCACCCGGCGGTCTTCGCGAGCATGAGCGGCCTCGATGCCCGCAAGGCGCTGCTCATCGTCGGCGTCATGACGCTACACTCGTTCACCGAAGGGGTGGGGATAGGGGTATCTTTCGGCGGGGGCCAGGCCCTCGGCCTGTTCATAAGCCTGGCTCTGGCCGTCCATAATATACCCGAGGGGCTCGCCATCAGCCTGGTACTCGTGCCGCGTGGGGTGGGCTGGGTTCGCGCCGCATTCTGGAGCATCTTCTCCAGCCTGCCCCAGCCCCTGATGGCGGTGCCGGCGTTCTTCTTCGTCGAGGTCTTCCGGCCGCTGCTGCCCTACGGGTTGGGCTTCGCGGCGGGGGCCATGATCTGGATGGTCTTCTCCGAGCTCGTACCCGACGCCAACGAGGAAGCTTCGAGCAACCTCGTAGCGGTGGTGATCACGGTCTCAGTCGTCGCCATGGTGGCTTTTCAAGTCCTTATCCGGTAGGCATCTCCACGATACGCTCGACCAGACGGAACGCGGCGGAAGATGGTCAACATGGATGGCAGGAACCATCAAGATTGCTCAGGAAGAGCTGACTGTGCGATAGTAAGTTCCCGGTGTAACCGAACAAAAGGACGTAGGCGATGGAATCTCCCCACGAGCGAGCCCTGAGGGACATTGAGGAGGCCTTCGGAGACCGGTTGAAGCGTGAAGGACCGGCTCTGCCGGGAGTACCGGATGCTGGAGACACTCTAGCTTCCGTGTCGCCGATGAGTGTCGAGGAGGTCAAGCTTCTCGCGGAGGTGGCCGGGCGTTACTCCGTGCCGTTGGTCGCGCTCGGTGCCGGGATGGCATCGAAGCCGGAACCCGAGGGCGGGGGTATCCTGATCCACTTCGACCTGATGCGCGGCCTGCGTCTACCTGAGCGCGAAGAGTCCTGGGTGGAGGCCGAGCCGGGGGCATCGTGGCTGCAACTGGACGACCTCCTGCGCGCCAGGGGATGGGGTCTCGCGGTCTATCCTACGAGCGCGCCCCTGACCACCGTAGGGGGCTGGCTGGCCATGGATGGCCTCGGCGTGGGTTCCTACGAGTACGGCTGGTTACGAGAGAACGTCCCGTGGGCGAGCGTGGTCCTGCCGGGCGGAGAGGTCGTCGAGGTGGCGGGGGAGGAGGTGCGATCCTTCGTGGGACCTGGGGCGGCGGGGATCATCGTTGGCGCGAAGCTGCGCACCCGGCGGGCGGAGGCGGACGTACCCTTCGGTGACGCTTTCGGAACGGCGGATGAACTCACAGGCGCTGTGGCGAACATAGCCGAGATGGGTCTGCCGCTCTGGCACCTGGCTTTCTTGAACCCCGGCATGGCGCTCGCCAGAAACCTTGGTGAGAACTACTTGCTCTTCGGGGCCTATCCGGCAGAACGGGCAGGAGAAATCGATGGTGACCTCCGAAACGTCGTCGCGTCCTCTCGGGGTCGTGCCCTCTCCGCGGCGGAAGCCCACCGTGCGTGGGGGGAGAGATTCTTCCCGGTCACGCCTTCCGCCCTTCCCCCACGGTTTTCGGTTCTATCTCGCGAGGTGGTCTCGTTGGCGGAACTCCCTGAGAAGCTTAGCGAGGTGGAGGACCGTCCAGGTAACGCCGCAGTCCAGGGCACCGTCGTCAGGTCTGGAGAGGTGCTGCTCCTGAGCCTGGAGGATCACGAGGAAGGTTCGGCACGGTTATAGTGAGAGGCCAGAAGTGATATCGGACCACATGACTACTGAGCGATCACCACATCAAGCGAGCAGCAGTGATCAGCATAAGCGACTCGTTGTAGGCTGGTTTTCGTTCACCTGTTGTGAAGACAGCACGATCCTTCTTACGGAGTTACTCAACGACCACCTAGATGAATGGAAAGAGGTGATCGAATTTACGCACATGAAGGCGCTAAAGACGAACAATTCGCTTGCCGGACTCGATGTGGCATTCATCGAAGGGGCGATCTCATCCGAGTCGCAGGCGAATGAGGTTCGACGGATACGAGAGAATGCAAAGTACGTGGTGGCAATAGGCGCGTGCGCCTGTACGGGACAGCCCTCGACGAGCCGCAATCAATTTGTTAGTGACCAGCTAAGCGAGAGAATCCGGTGGTATCTGAGTCATTTCGATTACGGCAAAGAGGTCAAGAGCCTGGGCGAAGTGATACAGGTCGATGACATGGTGCGTGGATGCCCGATGAAGGTGCCTTCTTACTTTCAGACGTTAGATAAGTATCTGGACCTATTCGATATTCCCCAGCATGGCTAGTAGAAACATAACAATAGACACCATCACGAAGATCGAGGGCAACGCCGGCCTGAAGGTCACAATCGAAGACGAAGCAGTCAAGGATCTGCGGTTCATCGTCTCGGACTACAGGCGCTTTTTCACGACCGCGGTAAAGGGCAGGCGCATGATCGCGGTTCCATCGTTTCTGTCCAGGATCTGCGGCACGTGTTCGGTCGCCCATCTCTTCGCCTCTCT
>DASTKM010000230.1:0-3631 GCA_035715885.1 Rubrobacter sp. | reverse complement strand
CGGACCAGTTCGCCGGTCTCTACGAGGAGGCCGCAGCCGGCGACCTCGACGGCTGGCGCGACGATGCAAGGAGCTGCCTAGCGCTCGTAATCGTGCTCGACCAGTTCCCCCGCAACATGTTCCGTGGCGACGGACGCACCCACGCCGCCGACGCAGCGGCGCTCGAGTCCTCCAGGTACGCCGTCGAGCACGCGCTGGACAGGGAGCTCCCTGCCTTCCAGAGGATGTTCTTGTACATGCCGTTCATGCACAGCGAGAACAGGGAGGACCAACGCCGCTCCGTCGAGCTGTTCGGGCGGCTTGCGGACGATCCAGGGGCCCCCGACGTAACCTCCTACGCCGCAGGGCACAGGGACATAGTCGAGCGGTTCGGGCGGTTCCCGCACAGGAATGGGATCCTGGGCAGGGAGACCACGTCCGAGGAGGCCGAGTTCTTGAAGACGGAGGGCTCGTCGTTCTGAGCATGAGGGCGGCCCGCCTGAGGAGAACATCTATGAGGAGGTTCATCCACATGTTCCAGCGAAAGCGGTGCAGCCACACGAGCCAGATCAAGGACGTGGAGCCATCGGCGCAGGGCTGCGAAGATTGTTTGAGGACGGGAGATACCTGGGTTCATCTCAGGGAGTGCCTTATCTGTGGGCACGTGGGCTGTTGCGATCAGAGCCCCAATCGCCACGCCACAAAGCACTTCCACGCGACCGAGCACCCCATAATCAGGTCCCTGGAGCCAGGGGAAGACTGGCGATGGTGCTACGTCGACGAGGTGCTGGTCTAAGTTGGGATAACTGGTTCCACTTGTAAGGGTCTGAAGAGTTCCTCCTGCCCGGCGACGGCTCGATCGGGGTCCACAAACCTCACCGAGGAACTGAGACAGAATGGCTGAGAGAGGAGCAGCGGTGCCGACGATGATAGTGCTGGTCAACCTGAAGGAAGACGTGGCTCCACAAGAATACGAGCACTGGCTCCAGGAACGCTACGTCCCCGCGATACTTGACCTCGCCTCGGTAGACGAGTGGCGTGGCTACAGGGTGGGCGGCCTTCCGGAATCGGGCGGCGAGCCACCCTACGAGTACGTCGTTTCCGTAGGCATCAACGACCTGGAACAGCTCGGCAAGGATATGGAGAGCGAACAGGTACAACGCCTCCTGGGTGAGCTCGGCCGGTACGCGGAGGTCACACAGCTCATGACGGAGCGTTTTGTCTGAGCCTGACAGTGCGGACGTGAGCGTTGCCCCAGCTTGAGATAATTCTCGGTCTTCTCCTTGCGGTGGCGGCGCTTGCCACGCTCGCCACGCGGCTCGGGGTACCTTACCCGATCCTGCTGGTTCTCGGCGGATCGGCGCTGGGGTTCGTTCCGGGACTGCCGCCGGTGGAGCTCGACCCGGAGCTCGTGTTCCTGTTGTTTTTGCCGCCCTTGCTGTACGTCTCGGCGCTCTTTACTAGTTGGCGCGACTTCAGGGCCAATGTCAGGCCGATCACGCTGCTCGCCGTAGGACTGGTGCTGATGACGACCTTCGTGGTCGCCTCAGTCGCCCACACCGTCGTCGGGCTGCCCTGGGGCGCGGCTTTCGTACTCGGGGCCATCGTCTCCCCCACCGACGCCATCGCCGCCACCTCGGTCGCCCAGCGCCTCGGCGTGCCCCGCCGCATCGTTACGATCCTGGAAGGCGAGAGCCTCGTCAACGACGCCACGGGTATAGTCGCTTACCGCGTCGCGGTCGCCGCTGTGGTCACCGGCGCCTTCTCTGTCTGGGAGGCAGGATTGCAGTTCGTCGTCGGCGCGGCGGGCGGAGCCGCCGCTGGCTTCGCGGTCGGTTGGCTCGTCGTCTGGGCGCGACGCCACCTCTCAGAAGACCCCTCCGTACAGAACACCATCTCGCTGCTGACGCCCTTCGTCGCCTACCTGGCGGCGGAGGAGCTGCCGCACAGCCTCTGGGGATTGCTGCACGATCTGTTCGGCGTGCCGGGAGATCTCTACTTCTCCGGGGTTCTCGCGGTGGTGACGACAGGGCTGTATCTTGGGCGCAAAGGTCCTTACATAATCTCATCGGGGACGCGCCTGCAGGGGTACGCAACGTGGGAGCTGATAACGTTTCTGCTGAACGGTCTTATCTTCATCCTGATCGGGCTTCAGCTCAGGAGCGTGGTCGAGGGGCTCAACGAGTACACCGCTGGCCAACTCGTCTCCTACGCGCTGCTCACCAGCTTGACCGTCATCCTCGTGCGCATGGTCTGGGTCTTCCCCGCGACGTACGTCCCGAGGTGGGCCAGTCGCAGGATCAGGGAAAGTGATCCCTCTCCGTCCTGGCGCAACGTCTCGATCATAGCGTGGACAGGGATGCGGGGTGTGATCTCGCTGGCCGCCGCACTCGCGCTGCCGCTTCAGACGGCCTCAGGGGTGCTCTTTCCCGACCGCGACCTCATCATCTTTCTGACGTTTTGCGTGATCCTCGCGACGCTCGTGGTCCAGGGCCTCTCCCTGCCGGTCCTGATCCGGGCCCTCGGCCTCGAGGACGACCGCATCGGGGATAAGGAAGAGACTCACGGTCGCGTCAGTATCGCAGAGGCAGCCTTGGAGCGCCTGGACGAGCTTGTCGACGAGGACTGGGTGCGCGAGGACACGGCCGAGCGCATGCGCGGCCTCTACAGCTACCGCCGCAACCGCTTTGCCTCCCGCTTCGAGGGCGATCCTGAGGGCGTCGAAGAACGCTCTGCCGCCTACCAGCACCTCTTGGTCGAGCTGCTGGGGGCCCAGCGCCTGAGGCTCATCACGATGCGCGACGAGGGTAGCATCGGAGACGAGGTCATGCACCGCATCGAGCGCGACCTCGACCTGGAAGAGTCCCGCCTGGAGTTGTGAAGCACGCTCCAGCCTTCGGCTTTCGCTTGTCAGCCACTCAGCAATGTCAAGGGTGGTGAGATGAATGCCACAGGAGTAGGTACTCTTTGAGAGTCATCTCCTACCGCAAAACCCGCCATGCTGAGAAGCGAAGGCGTAAGCCTGAGCGTGCTGACAAGGCGCAGCCGCCGTGCCGACCAGCGCAGTTGCAGGAAGAGAACTTCCTGCAACTGCTTTCAGTGGACGTCTATGGAGAGGTGGGCGGTTCCCTCTGTGGCGTGCAGACTGCCGTAACCACCGATCGGGAACGTGAATTGCGGCGTGGTGTGGCCGAAACTCGCACCGGCGACGACAGGCATACCGTCCAGCTCACGCTTGCTCTCGACGATGGCCATCAGGGTTTCCTGGTCCATATTCGAAGCCCTCTGGAACTTCCCGAACATTATGCCCCGCACGCCCTCGAAACCAGGTTGGTGAATGAGAGATTGCAACTCCCGGTCGAAGTGGACGGCATTGACCTCCTCATCATCCTCGAGGAGAAGGATGGACCCCTCCAGGTTCGGCATATACTGGGTGCCGAATAGCAGGCACAGGGTTTTCAGGTTCCCCCCGAGCAGCTTGCCCTCCGCCTCGCCTTCGTACATGACCTCGTAGCCGGGGTTGGGTACGAAGGCACGGTTCTCCTGGTCCTGGTACCAGAGGTCATCGCTCCAGTGATCAGCGGGAAGGACTTCGAAGGGCTCCTCGCGCATGAGGCACCGCTCGAAGTACTCCTTCGTGTAATCGATGCCG
>DASTKM010000229.1:0-18602 GCA_035715885.1 Rubrobacter sp. | reverse complement strand
TGTCTCGGTGATGTACCGGTGATGTAGAGAAGCCTGTGGTAGGTCGCCAAGGGCTTCTTCATTCCGCGTATTCGGCTTATCTAGGTCGAATCAGGAGAGCCGACGAGCGGACTCGAACCGCTGACCTGCTCATTACGAGTGATAATTCATACGTTGCAGGGGTTTGCACGAGCTTGCAAATCCCCCATATCTAAGCGACTTTCTCTGCTCCGGGTTGCTGCGTGTTGCACCGTATTGCGCTCCCGGTGGTATCAGATTGGTATCAAGAGGAGCGACAGCTACAGTCTGACGGCAGGTCCAATGGCACCGACCCGCGACCTTCGGAGCCACAATCCGCCGACCCCTGTTTCCAGGCGTTGCGGTACGTTGCAGAATTAGCTTAGATAAGCCGATTTCTTTGCTGGTGGTTGCTAGCCGTTTCTGCGTGTAGCGCTCTGAGTGGTGTCAGAAGTGGTGTCAAATGGCATCAGCCGTTCGTCCGGTCCCGATGGGTCTTGTCGCACCGAGGACCTCACCGGGGCCACCCACGGTCTGCTACGTTCCACCCCTACCCTAGTGACGCCCCTAAGGGGGCGAAGTTGGATTTGAACCAGCGACCCCCTCCTTGTAAGTTAGGTCGCGGGTTTCCTGCTGGGTCCTACTCTGTCTGAAATCCCGCTTATCTAAAGGGTTTTTGGGGCTTTCGGCGCCTCTGCTTTCCTGCTCCGTCCAGTTCTGTTCTAGCCCGGTTGCAGTAAACACCCCGGTCCATGGACGGCGGCCTCTTATTATTCCTTTCTTTCTCCCTGTGACCCCTCACAAGCATTACGTTGCTCGCTACTCTCCGTGGATTCTTGCTGAGCCGGACCCTGATAACCGTTTAAGGTCTCGTGTAGGGGCCTCCTGCCATATACTCCTCCTCCCTGGCCTCGGCGTCGCCGGCCAGGAGGACGCGGGCCGTGCCGTAGGTAGGGAGGATGACCACCGAGTTTATCGTTGGTCTAAGAGAAGAGCTTGCCGGAAGTCGGGGCGACAACGTCCATGATGACAACTACTCGAGACCATCGGACATTCATATTAAGGGGCTTTGACACCGTAGTCGCCAACCTTTCGTGTCTTTGCGAGTCTGCATTGTTGCGACCACCGTTGGAGGTGGGTTCGTGGCGCTGTTATTATAGGATTACATGTATACGACACGTCGCATAGACCACGACTCACCTGTGCCCTTCTACTACCAGCTAAAGCAGATACTCGTGGAAGAGATCGAAACGGTTCGCTACGAGCCGGGTGACAAATTGCCCAGCGAGCACGACTTGTGCCAGGCCTTCAAAGTGTCGCGCACCGTGGTGCGCCAAGCGCTTAACGAACTGGAGATGGAAGGGTTGCTAAGGCGGCGGAAGGGTCGTGGGACCTTTGTGATGCCCAAGAAGGTCTCCGAGAGCCTATTCCAGAATCTTACCGGTCTCTACGAGGACGTTGCCGCCCGCGGGGGTATGCTAAGGAGCGAGGTGAGACAGCTCGAACGCGTACCGGCTCCGATCCAAGTGGCAGCGGAGTTGGGGTTGCAGGAGGGTGATAGCGTCATAGTCTTGGACCGGCTGAGGTTTGTCAATGGGGTGCCGTGGGTTGTCGTCGCCACATACCTGCCTTACGAGTTGTGTCCCCAACTGCTGCAAGAGGACATGGAAGCTCAGTCTTTGTACGCGGTGCTCGAGCAGAAATACGGCATTCGCATCGCCTACGGCAGGCGCTCGGTCGAAGCCACGACGGCCACCGCTACCATCGCCCGGGACTTGGCGATCGAAGAGCGTGATCCTATCCTACTGCTGCGCAGCACTTCTTACGATGAGGACGATCGTCCCGTCGAATACTTCGTCGCGCACCATCGTGGCGACTTGAGCCGCTTCGAGGTGAACCTGGTGCGGCGACGCAATGAGGGTTCCGGCGTCCCTGGCGTGGTGCCCACGATGGTCACGGATGCCGCATCCGAGCGCGACCGCGCTTAGAATTAGCCGCCTTGCGGGGGTGCGAAAGCGAGAAATCGCGCGGGGTTGTTAATTAGTACTCGGCGCACCAGCTCCTCTCCCCCCATCTCGGCAAGGCGCGGAACGAAACGCTGCGGGAGGTACGCCATTCCTGGCAAGCCACCATACGAGCGGAATGCCGTACGCCGGGCGACATCGCCGCCGAGCAGCAGGCGATCGGCGCCTCCTTGTGACGCGACGCGCAGCAGACAATCCAACAACACGGAGTCCGGCCAGTACTTGAACCTCGCCATGCCGTCGTACCCTAGGTAGGCACCGGCTGCCGCCAGTTCGGCGTGGAGGCCGGGATCGGGATTCCGATCGACGTGCGCCAGCATGATGCGCTCTGGGGCAATACCCGCGGCCTCCAGGGCTTCCAGGACCTCCCAGGCGGCAGTACCGAGTTCTAGGTGACAGGCAACGGGGGCGTCCGTGCCTCGGTGCGCCTCGCCGGCAGCCTCGAAAACACGACGCTCGAGTGGCGAGATGCTCCAGTACCTGGCGCCGACCTTTATGACGCCCGCGCGGATTCGCGTCGGCTGCTCCCGAGGACCGGAGTAGTCGGTGCCATCGCACCCTTCCGTGATGTCTCGTAAGAACAGCTCGGCGAGTTCTTCTGTCGCGGTCCTGTGCACCCAATGCTCCGGTGGGTAATGCGCCTCTCGGTGTATGCCGGTAGCGAGCACTATGTGTAGCCCGCTGTGGGCAGCGATGTCGGCCACGCCTCGTGGGACCCTGCCGAGCCCGATGGTGGTCAGCTCGACGAGGGCATCTATCCCGGTTTGGCGCAACTCGACGGCCTCTTGGGTCGACTTCTCCAGATCATCCAACTCTTCACCGCGCAGCAGCGGTGAGTGCATGAGCAGGTGCTCGTGTACGTCGGTCTTTCCGAGGTCCCGCGGGTCTATGTCTCCCAAGACGGTGCGGACCTTCTTGTCACCCAACCGCTGCACAGCTGCCCCCTTGAGGCGCGATTCCCCTCACCGTCTCACCCGTCGAACTGGGTGTGTTTGACTCCCTCGAACGACTCCTAGCTCATCTTTCTCAACTGCGGATAGCCTCGGCTTCGGCACTCAGCAACTCAAAGCGCTCGGGGGTAAGCTCGACGTGGAAGACCTCGGCTATTACCTCGCTCCAGCCGTGGAGGAAGTAGGACCAGCCGTCCTCGACCCTAAGATGGCGGGTATGCTCCTGGCGACGAGCCTGGCGGAGGAAATCCAGCTCCCCCCGGTAATTGAGCTCCCAGACGACGCCGCTCTCCGGGAAGCGAGCACTGACGGTTACCGGAGAGCCGGGTACATCCTTGCCCATCCCGGTGGCGTTCACGATCAACGACCCTGGCGGCAAGCCAGCTAGCAGCTCGTCGTTCTCGGCCGAATTGGCGTTCTCGACGTATTCGACCTCGGTCGAAGACCGACCCAAGCGGTCGTGCACCCTCCTTAGGGCGTCGAGGCTCTCTTGTGACTTGTCCACCATCACGATCCGGCCCGGGGGGTCGGCAGGGGTCTGTCCGCTCATCAGGTAGACCGAGATGGCGGTGCCCGCGCCGCCGGCCCCTAGACACAGCACCTCCCCACCCGTACGTCTGAAGTGACCAGGGTCCAGCAACGCTCGCAGAGATCGGCCGGCGGTGATCGGATCTTTGGCGTACCCGATAACCCGCCCGTCACGTTTTGAGATGCAAGAGACCTCCTCGCAGAGCCGGGCGTAAGGGTCGAGCTCATCGAAGAGATCGTGGGCAGCGGCGAGAAGGTTGATCTTGTGTGTGGTCACGAGAGCCCCCATCGAGAGCGGATCGCTCCGGATCTGCTCGACCGCCTGCCGGTAGAGGCCGGGTCCAGATCCTAAGGGCAGGTCGCGCCCCTTGAGCTTGGCTTCGCCCAAGTCGAGCACCTGAGCCCACCTGGGGAAGACTTTCATTATAGAGGAGCTCCCCGTGGTGACCCCGATGAACTCCATGGTCGGGACGGGACGGGTCTCGACCGATCCTGCGCTCACCGAGACGCCCTCGGTGCCGCATCGGCCCTCTCCTCGCGGATCGCCGTCAGAAAGCGCCGCCCCTTCTCGCGGATACCCGCGAAGTCGCCGGAGCTGATGTCGCCGGCCGAGGCAAGTTCGCTCCCCGCGCCCACCGCGATGGCTCCAGCCGCAAGCCAGTCCCCCACGTTGTCTGCGGAGACTCCGCCGGTCGGCATAAAAGGAACATCGGGGAACGGGCCCCGCAGAGAGCGCAGATAAGAGGGGCCTCCCAGAGAACCCGGGAACAGCTTCATCACGTCCACGCCCAGTCGCACGCCCCTCATGACCTCCGTCGGCGTGAGGACACCGGCCATGGCGGGCAGGCCGGTGGCTCTCATCGACGCTACCACCTCGTCGTCGAGACCGGGGCTGACCAGGTATGAGGCGCCGGCCTCCGCGGCCTCGGATACCTGGGCGTGGGTAACCAACGTGCCCGCACCCACGAGCACCTCGTCGCCATAGCTTTGTTTGACGCCTGCGATCACGGACGCCGCGTCTGGAGTCGAGTAGGTGATCTCGATACCCAAAACGCCGGCCTCGACGAGGGCGTCGGCCGTCCGCCGGGCGCCGGCGGGGTCCGGGGCACGCAAAACGGCCAGCAGCCCGAGTTCGGCGATGCGTTTCAGGATTGCTTGCTTGTCCACGTAGGAAACCTCCTAAGTCGGTACGGCCACCGGGTGTCGAGGCGCTTCTCCCACCAGAACGCGCACAACCTCTTCGGCAGCCATCATTCCCATACGATCAATTGCCTGCGTGGTCTGCGCTGCTACGTGCGGAGTAATGATCGCATTGGGCGCGTCCAGCAAAGGGCTGGCGGTGGCCGGTTCGGAGGCTAAGACATCCACCGCGGCCGCCGCGAGCCGTCCTTCTGCCAGAGCGCTGGCGACGGCCTGCTCGTCCAGGAGGTCACCCCTGGCCGTGTTGATCAAGACGGCGCCGGGACGCATACGGCTTAGGAAGGCGGCGTCGAGCACAGCGCCCCCGCCGCCCGGCATATGCAACGTTAACACGTCCGCCGCCCGAGCTAGACCGGACAGGTCATCGACCGGTTCGATCCCGGCCTCTCGTGCGCGTTCCGGCGTGACGAACGGGTCGTAGGCCAACACCCGGGAGCCGAAGCCCCCGATCAACCGACGGGCGACCGCGCGACCGATGCTCCCGAAACCTATGATCCCCACCGTCAGGGCGCCCAGTTCGCGGCCTCGCAGGGGGGGACGGACACCCTCACGCGAGGCTCTGTCCCCCGCTATCAGGTGACGGAGGGCCGCCAGCATCAAACCGACGGTATGGTCGGCCACCGCCTCCGCGTTCGCGCCAGGGGTGTTGGTCACTATCACCCCTCTGTGGGCACAAGCAGCGAGGTCCACGGAGTCGTAGCCGGTGCCGTAGCGCGCCACGATCCTTAGCTTCGGAGCCGCTGCCAGGTGAAGATCATCGATCGGGGACGTCCCGGCTATCCACGCCACGGCCGCGGACAAGATCTCCTCGAGGACGGCGTGGTCGTGAGCCGGATCGGCGTGCGCCACCATAAGCCCCGCCTTCTGCAGCAGACCGGCGGGGTCGGCGTCACCGGAACCGAAGGACCTGGCGGTTACGACTACGGACGGCCATACCCCGGGCTCTTTGGTAATCATAGGAGACAACCGACGCGCCTAACCACGCAACACCTCATACTCGGTGGCCTTGCCGCGCAGGAAACTGAGCCCGTCGCGGATCAAGGCTTCCGGGTCGCCGACCACGTCCCGCCACAGGGCGGTCGCGCCCGCGAGATCCTCGTTGATCGCCGCGAAGGACTCCATCACCAGGTACCCGTCGTAGTCGATGGCTCGCAGGCCGCGGAACACCTCGTCCCAGTGGACGTTGCCCGTGCCGGGCGTGCCGCGGTCGGACTCCGAGAGGTGGATGTAGCGCATCCTCTCCCCCGTAGCCACTATCGGCTCGTAGAAGCCCTTCTCCTCGATGTTCATGTGGTAAGTGTCCAGGTGAACGAAGACGTTGGGCTCCCCAACCCGCTCCAGCATGGCATCGGCTTGCTCGGCGAGGTTTATGAGGTACGTCTCGTAGCGGTTCACTGCCTCCACGCCCAGCGAAACTTCCCTGTCGGCGGCGTACCGCGCGACGTTCTTTAGCACCCCCGCGACGTCCCCGAGTTCCTCCTCCTCGGGTGGTCTGCCCGTGAGCGTTCCGAGGTGCGCGTAGAGCACACCGCAGAGCACAGGAGCCTCCAGCCCGGCAGCGACGTCCACCGCGCTTTCCAAAAACGACTCCGCCTTTTCCGGTGCCGAGGGCAGATGCGCCACCTTGGGCAGCCCGAGCGAGCAGGTGCATCCGATGCCGTACCGATCCAGCAACGCGCGGGTGACGGCGACTTCCATGCTCTCGGGGCGCAGTAGGGGTATCTCCACGAAGTCCAGCCTGGCCTCCGCAGCCCCCCCGATAGCTTTCTCCGCCCCTTCGGGCGTCCACTCGCCCGTCCAGATAAAGGCGTGGGCTCCGAACAGCATTACTGTGACCTCCTTCGTGCCCTCCAGGGTCGACCAGACTTCCGACCGTCGCCCCGACAACCCCTAGGGGCCCTTATGGCTCGATGACAACCTTCAACGCCTCACCCGAGCCGGCAGCCGCCAAGGCTTCATCGGCCTGCGCGAGGCGGTAGCTCCTGCTGATGAGAGCGGCCGTATCTATAGAGCCACCCAGAACCAGCCCGAGCGCCCGCTGACAGTCCTCGGTGGTGTTCGCCGTCGCGCCCGTGACGACGAGCTCCTTGTAGTGGATCAAGTTGGTGTCCAACTCGACCACGGACTTACCGCGCGGGAGGCCTCCGAAGAAGTTGATGCGGGCGGCCGGGGCCGCAACCTCGAGTGCCTGGCGTTGCGCCTCGGCCGCCGGGGCCGCGACGATCACCACGTCGGCACCCCTGCCCCCCGACACATCCATAACTGTCGCCGCGAGATCGTCGGGGCCGACGGCCTCGTCGGCCCCGTATTCCAGCGCCAGGCGACGACGCTCCTCGCTTCTCTGGCTCACGATCACGGCGCTCGGGTCGGCGAGCCTTGCGACGAGCAGGTGCATGAGCCCTACCGGTCCTGCGCCCACGATCACCACAAGGTCCCCGGCCCTGATGTGGCAAGCCTCAGACCCGCGCAGCACGCAGGCCAGCGGCTCGGCCAGGGCAACGGCGCGGAGGTCGGCCGTCTCGGGTACCGGCACGACGTTGCCCTGGGCGACCAGGTTTGCCGGGAGCAACAGCTGGTCGGCCAAACCGCCGTCCATACTGATCCCGACTGCCTCGGGCTCGACGCAGAGGTTCACTCGACCGGCGCGGCATTGCGCGCACCGCCCGCAGCCGACGTTCGGGGCGATGAATGCGGGCTGGCCCTCCTTGAGATCGACCCCATCACCGACCGCCAGGATGGTGCCCGCAACCTCGTGTCCCGGGATCCTCACCGTGCCGGGTGGGTACGCGCGGTGGCCGCCCGTCGCGATCCGCAGGTCGGTGCCGCATATGCCGCACGCACCGACGCGCAGGACCGCCTCGCCGAATCCGGGCTCGGGGGGCGCACGATCCTCCACCCGGAGGTCGTTGGGACCGTGGTAGACGAGCGCTTCCATCAGGTTCCGTTCTCCAGCGCGACCGGTCGCTCCTCCATCCACGAGCGGTTCGCGGCCCGGACGGCGCTCACGGCGTGGCGTCCGTCTTCCCCTGTGACGGCCGGGCGATCACCGCTTAGGGCGACGTCTACGAAAGAGCGCATCTCGTCTCGGTAGCCCTGCTCAAAGCGCTCGGGCCAGGTGCGGTGCAGCGGCGTGATAGCTCCCACCTCACGGTTACGCGCCTCGACGATGGGCTGTCCGCGCACGTCGCCGACGATCAAAAGCCCCTCGGAGCCGACGATCTCCACCCGCGCGTCGTAGCCGTAGTCCGCCGGACAGGTGCCGTCTATCGTGCCGAGGGCGCCGCTCGCGAAGCGGAGCGTGACCACGGCGTTGTCGTAGAAG
Source organism: Rubrobacter sp. (assembly GCA_035715885.1). GTDB lineage: Bacteria > Actinomycetota > Rubrobacteria > Rubrobacterales > Rubrobacteraceae > Rubrobacter_D. The sequence continues at coordinate 10,581 of DASTKM010000229.1, read as the reverse complement.
TTTGCGATCTCGACGCCGCGCGACGCCCCCTTTTTGTTCACCGTCTCGGCGTAGACCCTCGCGATCTCCGAGCCGACGAGCCAGCGAACGCAGTCGAAGTCGTGGCTGTTTACCTCCGCGAGCATCCCGTTTGACTTCTCCAGATCCCACGCCCAAGCCGGAGGCAGGCCGGGGCCCCGGGTGAGCGACTTGACGACCATGGGATCGCCGATATCGCCCGCAGCGATCCGTCGTCGGGCCTCGACGAACTCCTCCTGGAAGCGGCGCATGAAGCCTATCTGGAGCGCGACCTCGACACTCTCGGCGGCGTGGATCATGTCGTCGCACTCCTCGACGGTGAGCGCCATCGGCTTCTCGCAGAAAACGTGCTTGCCGGCCCCTGCGGCCTGCACCGCAAGGTCGCGGTGGGTAAAGGTGGGAGTCGAGATCACCACCGCGTCAAAACTCACCTCCTCCAAGGCCTCATCGAGCGTCGTGTGGTAGCTGGTCGTGCCGACAATCTTTGCGAGGCTCTTCGCCCGATCCGGCTCGCCGTCCACGACCGCCACCACCACGGCGTCGGGGGTGTGTTCGGTGATGTTCCGAGCATGCACCAAGCCCGCTCGTCCCGCGCCTACCATGGCGATCCTCAGCTGGCTCACGGCATCTCCGCGGCTAGCCGTACGAGCCGGTGTGACGGCTCGGCGAGGGCCGCGAGCAGGTCCCGGTAGAGCTGCGCCACGGGTCGGTAGGCGGCGTGGTCTTCGGGATCGGGCTCGAAGCGGTCCCTCGTCAGGGTGCTTCTTTCGGCGGCACCGGCCAAGTCGTCGAAGAGGCCCACAGCATGCCCGGCAACGAGCGCCGCACCCCAGCAGGAGAACTCCTCGCGGTCGAGCCGGACGTACGGTACGCCGAGAACAGAGGCCTTGATGCCGTTCCAGGTGTCACTGTGCGCGCCACCGCCGATGACGCGCGTCTCGTCGAAGCTTAACCCGGGATAGAGCGTCAGCAGCACTTGCAGGTAGTATGCGTACTCGTAGGCAACTCCCTCCAGAACCGCACGCACGAGGTGCGGGCGTTTGTGGTGGCGGTGCAGACCTACCCACGCGCCCCTCATGGCGGGGTCGCTCGGGAGCAAACGCCCGTCGAGGTGCGGCACGAACAAGAGACCCTCGGTGCCCGCCCGGACCTCTCTTGCCTCGGCGGTCAGCTCGTCGAAGTCGGGCTCGTAGACCTCCTCGCCCACGGGAGCAAGCGCTTCCTGCAACCAGCCGAGGAGCGACCCGCCGGAGAGATAGGAGAGTGGGAGCCACTGTCCCGGGACGGCGCCACGCATGGCGATGAGCGTCCGGGAGCGAACATCGGGCCGAAACTCGTCGGTGGAGGCGGCGAGCACGGCGGCAGTTCCGGCCACGTCAAGCAGCTGCCCCGACCGAACCAGACCGGCTCCCAAGGCCCCGGCGGCGGTGTCGCCGAGTCCGGCCACGATCGGGGTACCTTCCATGAGCCCGCAGTCGGCGGCCGCCTCCTCGCTGACGCGCCCGATCACCGTCGAGGGTTCGACGATCCTTGGCAGCTTGTCCGTCGGGATGCCTATCGCCTCGGCGAGCTCGCCCGACCACGCGCCTCCGCGCGCTTCGGCGAGTCCCGTAAAGTGGAGGTACGTCGAGTCGATAAAGGCGTCGCCGGGCTCCAGGCCGGCCATCTTGCCCGCAACGTACCCGCTAGGCATGATCCACTTCTCGGCGGCGGCGAAGACCTCCGGGCGCTCGCGGTGCCACCAGCGCATCTTCGGTGCGTGGTCGATCATCGGCGGGCAGCCGGTCTTCTCGACGAGGACGTCGCCGAGCTCGCGTTCTAGCCAGTCGACGTCCTCCGAGCAACGCAGGTCCAACCACGAATCGTACGGCGTCGATGGCTTCCAGCCGGCGCCGAGACCTAGGACGCCGGCCATCTGCCCCGTGATACCGAGCGCCACCACTTGCTCGGCGGCAACGCCACCCCGCTCCAGGCAACGAGAGATGGTGCTCACCGTTGACCGGTAGAAGTCTTCGGGGTCCTGGTCTACCCTGCCCGGACCTTGCCAGCGCAACGGGACCTCGGCGTTGGCCTCGGCTAGCGGCTTACCGTTGGGATCGTACACGGCCGTCTTGGTGCCCGTGGTCCCGAGGTCGACGCCTACGAGGAGCTCTGTCATCCTGCCTCGCTCGCCGCCGCGCCCTTGTAGCGAGGGTTTGGGACTACCTCCGGTTCGTCTTCACCGGCGATGACGAGCACCGGGAAGCCCTCCTCCTCTATGGTGCCGTAGTCATACCCGGCGTCGCCTGGGTAGACTGCGAAGAAGACCAGCGGCTCGTTCCCCACGTTGACGCTGCGGTGCGCCCAGCCGCCGGGGACGTAGTTGATCGTCCCCCTGCACATCGCCTCCACGGTGTAATGGCCGTCTTCCTTTGCCATCACGAGGCGTCCCTCGCCAGAGAGGCCGATGTAGATCTCGGCCCGATCGCGGACCTTATGAAAGTGTCCCTTGGTCATGTAGTACTCCCGCCCGACCATGCCCGGCTGTATCACCGTGGTCGAAGACATGAGGTTCGAGTTGGTTGTCGGCACCGGGATCTCGTGGACGCTGTAGACGACCGTGTCTGCCGTACCGTCGGCATTCCTCTCGAGGTACATGCCGGCCATATCCGAGAGCCGGCGCTCGACCACCTTGCGCTCCGGGTTCAGCGAGCCGCTGGTCAGGTCGAGCAGCGTCGTGAACGGATCTGGCGCTTGCGTGCTCATCGCAGTCCTCCTTTCCCGTTGGTAGCGTTCTCTGTGAACCGCGTAGCGGAGCTCACGAGCTCGCCGCCCGCGCCGCCCGCCGCCGCCACTGGTCGAGCGCCACCACGGCGACGATGATCAGACCGTTCACCACCCGCTGCCAGAACTCGGCGACGCCGGCGATCGACAGGCCGTTGGAGAGGACGCCTATGATGAGCACCCCGATTACGGTGCCGCTCATCCTGCCCTCGCCGCCGAAAAGGTTTGTGCCGCCGATGACCACGGCAGCGATAGACTGCAGCTCCAGGCCCTCGCCCATGAGGGCGTTCGCGCTCGCTTGCCTGCCCGTTAGCATAAAGCCACCCACCGCGGCCAGCAGCCCCGAGAACACGTAGATCCACATCTTCGACCGCTCAACCTTTATACCCGACATCCGCGCCGCTTCGGTATTGCCCCCGATCGCGTACGCAGAGCGCCCCAGTCTGGTGCGCGCCAGTATGAAGGCTCCGACCAGGGCGCAGACCAGCGCAACGACGGCGATGAGCGGCGCCCCCAACACAGAGTCCACGCCGAGCGTGGAGATCGTGCCGGGGAGGGTGCGGCCCTCGACCGCCCGCTCGAAGTCGGGCACGGGTAGGCCATCGGTGACGAGAAGGGCGATTCCGCGCACCGCGACGAAGGTTCCGAGGGTGGCGATGAAGTCGGGCACGTCCAGCCTCGTGATGACGAACCCGTTGAAGGCGCCCACGGCGACCCCCGCCGCCAGCCCGACGAGCAGCGATGCTGGCTCCGGCCATGCCCAGTACGCGTAGGCCACACCCATCACACTGCCAGAGAGCGCGGCGGTAGAGGCGACGGAGAGATCTATGCCTCGGGAGACGATCACGAGGGTCTGTCCGACGGCCAGGATCATCAACACCGAGTACTGGCGCAGTATGTTGATGAGGTTGTTGACCGTGAGGAAGTCCGGCGTCACTATCGCGAAGGCGACGACGAGCAGAAAGAGGATGATGAGAGCTCCTCCCCTACCGCCAGCGACGGTCACCACTCTCGCCAGCGTCCCCTTCGCCGTCTTAGTCATGCGCTCCTCCCGCCGCCGTCATTATCTCTTCTTCTGAAGCGCCGGCCGCGAACTCTTTGACTATGCGCCCGCCGGACATCACGAGCAGCCTGTCCCCCAGCTCCCGCGCCTCTCGGATCTCCGAGGTCATGTAAAGTATCGCGATCCCGTCGTCAGCCAACCGGCGCACAAGGCCGAAGACCTCCTCCTTGGCCCCGACGTCGATGCCGCGGGTTGGGTCGTCCAAAATGAGCACCCTCGCACGCGAGCAGATCCACCTCGCGAGCACGACCTTCTGCTGGTTACCGCCGGAGAGCGTCTCGACGAGCTGATCCAGCGATGACGTACGGATGGCTAAGTCCCCGACGTACTGCTCCGCTACCCGCTTCTCCCGGGCGAAGTCGAGGACCGGGCCGCGGGCGACGTCTTCGAGGGAGGCCAGGGTTATGTTGTTCGCCACGCTCATGCGTGGGACGAGTCCGGCGGTGCGGTCCTCACTGACGAAGCCGATCCCGGCGGCGATGGCGTCGGCCGGGGAACTTATACGCCTCTCTTCCCCGAAGAGCTCCAGGGAGCCATCGGCCGCCGGTTCCAGGCCGAAAAGCGTGCGTGCGAGACGCGTCCTGCCCGCCCCGACGAGGCCAAAGGCCGTGACGACCTCGCCCTCCCGCAGCTCCAGGTTTACCGGTCTGAGACGTGGTGGCCTCGCCAGGCCACGAGCGCGGAGGACGATCTCCGCTCCTACCTGGGACCGTCGAGACGCGTGCTCTGCGAGGCCATCTGAAAGTTCGTGACCGACCATCATCTGGGCGAGGTGCTCTTCGGCCACCCCCTCCGCCGGTAGGGTCTCCACCTTCTCGCCGTCCCGTAGCACGGTGATCCGATCAGCTATGTCGAGGACCTCGCTCAGACGGTGGGAGACGTAGATGATGGCCACCTCGGAGTTCTTCAAACCGCCGATAAGCTCGAAGAGGCGTTCGGCCTCCCGGTCGGAGAGCGCCGAGGTGGGTTCGTCGAGGAGCAGCACTCGCACCTCGCTCGAGAGCGCTTTGGCGATCTCAACGAGCTGCCGCTCTGCCATCCCCAGCCCCTGCACGGGCAGGTCCGGGTCCAGTCTGAGGCCGACGCGCTCGAGGTGTCCTTTGGCCTCGGTGTGCAAAGTCCGCCAGTCGATCAGCCGGCCATTCGTCGGCCACGTGCCGAGCAGCACATTCTCGGCGATCGAGAGTTGCGGCACGAGGCTGAGCTCTTGATAGACGATGCCTATGCCGTGCGAGCGGGCAGTCTCTGGCGAGCCGAACGGGACCGGTAGGCCGTCGAGCTCCATGTGGCCCGCGTCCGGTGTGACGTAGCCGGCGATCACCTTCATCAGGGTGGACTTGCCGGCCCCATTCTCGCCAAGCAGGGCGTGTACTTCGCCGGGGTCGACGCTGAGGTCCACCCCGGCGAGCGCCCTCACACCCGGGTAGCTTTTCGCTACACCCTCTACCTTGAGCAAGGCCAAGGCGCTAGCAGTCGTTCTTGATCTGCTGCCAGTTTATCTCCGGTAGATCCGGGTTCGGGTAGAACAGGTCGGCGTTGCCCTGCCACACGGTCCTCGGGCGGATGTCGTAGGTCTGGGGGACGTCCTGCCCGCAGGCGAGCTGCACCCCGAACTTGGTCCCGAACCAGCCCCACTCCGGGAAGCCGTGGTGGGTCTCGGCGATGATCTTGCCCTCTCTGATCGCATCGGTGGACTCGGGCGTCACGTCGTTGGTGAAGATCGCGACCTTGCCTTGCGCAGGAGGCGTTTTGCCACCCGAGTCGTCGAGCACGCCCCTGCGCTGGGTGGCGGCCATAGCGCCCAGGCCCATCTCGTTGGATGCGGCCCACATAAAGTTCATCTCCTCGGGGCTGTAGCGGGACATAAAGTCCTCCGCTGCCTGGACGCCCTTCTCACGGTTCCAGTCGGCGGCAATGGGCTCGCCGAGTATCTCGATGCCGTCGTACTCGTCCATGACTTGGTTGAAGCCGTCGAGCCGCTCTTGGGAGAAGAACGTTCCGGCGATACCCTCGATAATCACGCCGCTCGCCTGGATCTGGCTCGCGTCGGCATTCTCGTAGGTCTTCTCCCACCACTCGAGGTCGAGGTACTGATCCTGCGGCACGTCCACCTTCTCTCCAGCGCCGAGAACGCCTGGGCCCCCGTAGTAGTCCAACACCGAATACGCCGAAACGGAGGCGGCTTCGGAGTTGTCGAAGCCGATGTAGCTCGCGACCTCGATGTCGTCCTGCGGCTCAAGCAGGTTGACCATGATCACGGGTATCCCGGCTTCGTTAGCCCGCTGTATGGCGGGCTTTATGGCCTCGGTGTCTGAGGGTGAGACCGCTATCACGTCCACATTCTGCGAGATGAAGTTCTCGATAATCTCGAGTTGGTCGGCGAACGCTGTGTGGGTCTCCGGCGACCGGGACTCGATCCTCACGTTGAAGCCCTCTTTGTTCGCGTCTTGCGCAGCCTGTTCGAAGAAGTCGGTCGCCGTCTTGAACACGCCGGTGATGTCGGGCGGCGTCCAGCCGATGACGATCTCTTCCCGGTAGCGCCCTTCTTCGCCGCCACCGCCCTCCGCACCACCACCGCCGCAGCCAACCGCGACGAGCGCGCAAAGTACCGCCGCACCCCCCCACACCAACGCACGTCTGAGCATGACTCCTCCTTACCTCAGGCGGCCGTGTAACCGCCGTCGACAACTATCTCCGTCCCGCTCAGGAACGAAGCATCCTCGCTCGCCGCATAGACGATCGCGGAGGCGATCTCCTCCGGCCTGCCGAGCCGGTTGGCTGGTCTGCTGGACGCAAGCACCCCCTCGTGCTCGGCCGGGTCCGGCGCTCCAGCGATGGCCTCTTCGACGAGCGGCGTCCGCGTCGTCCCGGGGCACACCGTGACCGCACGGATACCGTCCTTCGCGTGGTCCACAGCTATAGACTTCGTCAGCATGATGAGTCCGGCCTTGGAGACGTTGTAGACCACCTGCTGCGGCACCGCCACGATGCCAGCCTCGCTCGAAACGTTGACGATGACCCCACCCCCGCCGGATCTCATAGCCCGGACCGCTGCGCCCGCCAAGAGCACCGCGGCGCGGAGGTTGACGTCCATAATCCGATCGTAGTCGTCCCCGGATATATCCGCTACCGTACCACGGGCGTGAATCCCGGCGTTGTTGACCAGCAGATCCAACCTCCTCCAGCGCTCCACGGTCCGATCGACGAGTCGCTCGGGCGATCCCGGCTCATCAAGGTCCACGGCGAGGAAATCTCCTTCACCGTCGAGCGACTCCACAACCGCGCGACCGCGCGATTCATCGCGGCCGGTGACCATGACGGACCAGCCGGCCTTGCCGAGCGCGACGGCAGCGGCGCGCCCTATACCGCTCGTCGCCCCCGTCACGATAGCGGTCTTCACTACCCCAACCCCACGCATGAACCGGTTCCCCCGGGCAGTAGAGAGACCAACGCCCCTAAGGAAATTACGCGCGGAGCCCTCACCGAAGCCGCCAGCGTAAAAGTCATCCCCTAAGCCTGTCCTCCTGTAGTTACATGCAAGAGTACTGCGTAGTGGCTGCCGGGTCAAGTGGATCGCCAGTTCTTTCTCTGCGGCCGCAGAGAGAGGGGCCCGAGAAGGTGACAACTCTGGAAACGCGCGAGACTAGGTAGAGTATCGTTTCCATTAGCATTATGGTCATGTTCTGGTCGTCGAAAAACAAGAGCTGAGAGGACAGATCGTGGAACTGGGTTTGGAAAACAAAGTAGCCGTCGTTACGGGATCCAGCAAGGGGATAGGGAAGGCGATCGCCGTGGAGTTGGCCCGGGAAGGCTGTCGGGTGATGCTTGCTGCGCGCGGAGAGGATGATCTAGAACAAGCGGTCGAGGATGTTCGCCGGATTAGGGGCATCGAGGATGTGCTAGCCGCCGTCGCGGACGTAACCAAAGCGGACGAAGTGGAGGGGTTGATCGACGAGACCGTCGCGCGCTTCGGGACGGTAGACATCCTCGTTAACAACGCCGGAGGAACCGGCAGGCGCTCGCCCTTTCACGAGCTCTCTGACGAGGAGTGGTTCGAGATCCTCGATCTCAACCTGATCTCGGCGGTTCGCTTAACGCGCGCGGTCCTGCCCCACATGCGAAGACAAAGGTGGGGTCGCATAATCAACGTCGCGTCGGAATCGGGGAGCCAGCCGAGCGCGCTGAAACCACATTACAACGCGGCCAAAGCCGCACTCATCAACCTCACGAAGAGCCTATCGAAGGCATATGGGGAGCATGGAATCTTGGTGAATGCGGTCTCTCCGGCGACCACGATAACACCAGCCGTCGAAGAACTCATAGCCGAAGAAGCGAGGCGAAAGTGCCTCCCGCTTCATGAGAGGGAGGCCGCCTTCGTTAGGGAGAACAAACCGGACATCGTCGCCGGCCGCTTGGGCAGACCACAAGAAACGGCGTGGGTGGTAGCGTTTCTGGCTTCGGAGAGAGCGTCGTTCGTTACGGGAGCCAACTATCGAGTCGATGGCGGCTCTGTAACCTCCATAAATTAGGGCGATATCGCTGGCCAACACGAGGAGAGGCCGGGGGCGTACGACGTAGCCTGCGGCACCCTATTCGCCACACCCAAAACGGTAGCGCAGAGCAGTTCGACCATCCCCTTAGTTGAGTCGTCTCTACCTTAGGACTTCATTCAGCGCAGCTCCTCACACGCCGTCGCCGTCGCCGTCGAGGTAGTGCGGGTCGCTCGGGTCTTGCTCCAGAACCCGCTGTGCCTCTACGTGGGTCTCGACGCTTTCGAGGTCCGGTTAGATTGTTTGATCATACTCCAGTACCTTTCCAGGATCCGGCCCGTTACAGTCGGTCGCAGTGCTCGCACTTGCCTCGCCTGCGGTAGTAGTAGGCGAGTGTCGCCGCGCCGAGCGCGGTTCCCCACAGCGGCCACAGCAGCTTGGGGGCGAGCGCCGCCCAGTTCTCCGCGCTCAATACTCCCTCGCCGAGGATCGCGCTGAGCCTGCCGGTGAGCGTTAGGCGGACGAACATCAGGCCTGCTGTGGTCACCAGGACAGCTACCAGCGAAGCGGGGATTACAGCTAAAGGAATGGGAACTCGATTGCCGCCCAGGAACGGGATCCAACGTGGAAAGACCTCGCCCCATTACTGAACCAGCCCGAGCGTGAGAATCGCGCCGCCGACCGCCAGAGTCGCCAGCGCAGCTCCGGCCCTCCACAGGCCGACCTCCTGACCTTCGCGAAGGAACTCCTCGGAGATCCCCAGTGGGAAACCCAGAGCCCACGCCCAGCGCGTAACGGCGTACAGGATGGGAATGATCGCCGCGACATAGGTGGCCCACCTGCCCCACCGCGCCGCCGAGTCAGGCGTGGTCCAACCGACGCGGGTGCCGTCCCGGCCGCAACTCTCGCACGCGCCCCTGCTCCGGCGCCCGTAAGCCACGGCCGTCGCAGCCCACAGAAGCCCGCCGGCTATGCAGACGAACTGGTTCACCACAGGCCAGGGGAAGACGTCGAGGATGCTCACTCCGGGCGGCCAGCCGAAGGGGGTGCCGATCAGAACAATGGGCGTGTAGGCGACCGCCACGAGCACGCGATAGTCGGGCATCACCAGGGTTAGCGTCACCGCAGCGACCCAGGCGAAGCCGAGCAGCGCCGCGCGAAGAACTCCGCCTCCCCGCTGCGTTCGGGCCATCGCCACCGCCGCCACCACGCCCGCCAGCCCCAGCGCAGCGATCACCGGCGCACCGAAGTCGGCGCGCCCGCTTCCGAGGATCGAGAGTGCGGCGCCGGGATCGTTCTTACCGAAGGGGAAGCCCGCGCCACCCAGGGTCCAGTAAAGGCCGAGCAGGCCGTACGTTAGCGACCAGGCGGCCGCTACATAACCGATCCAGCCCGGCCACCCTCGCCACCAGCGAAGCGCCACTCTACCTGCCTCGCGCGACGCCTCCGCCATCTCGGCTCCTTTTTGGATGTTATGTACTGTCTCTGAGGTGGCGTGTTAGTCCGCTCACCTCCGGATATCGGTGGAGATGACGCCGCAAGGAGACGATCTCTTCTTGGAGCGCGTCGCCTTCAGCCTTCAATGCTGCTTCAAGATTGCCGTCCTACTCTAAAAGCACCGACCACTACCAATTCTACCCTGGGAGCAGCCCGCTTCCTCCAGCTGCGCCCTACCTCCCTTGGTGCGGCGGAATAGGGTGACCGGCGGGAATCGAACCCGCGACCTTCTCTAGAGCCACAATCCGCCGACACCTGTTTCTGCGTGTTGCCGTACGTTGCAGAATCGGCTTAGATAAGCTAATTTCTTTGCTCGCGGTTGCCCGTCGTTTCTAGGTGTTGCGCCCTCAGTGGTGTCAGAAGTGGTGTCAACGACCTCCACTCTGTACAGCTGACACGGGGTCAATACCGCTGTCACTCGTCACTAGTGGAGCACGCTTTCTGCGAAGTTCGCATGCGGGAAATTCGTTTATGTTCGCAAGTGCTAGCAAAGAGATTAGCCTCCTGCCCCCTCCTTCTCCATGGCGTAGGATACAGCCTCATCTAGGGTCATCGCTCGGCCCTTGTGCTGCGCCTCCTCCCATGCTTCCTCTCCCATGCCTGAGCGCACAGCGGAAATGCGAGCATCAGCCTCGGCGAGGAAGTCGATGTCTCTTGGAATGCCCTTTGTTTCGTGTAACGTCTGCGCTGCTCCCCACAGCCGCGCCGCCCGCTCCGCTTCTCCCTTTGCCCCAGCCACGCATGCAAATC
>DASTKM010000228.1:0-2979 GCA_035715885.1 Rubrobacter sp. | reverse complement strand
GAGTAGAGTGGTAGGCATGCGGATAGTACGGGCGACGCGGTTCGGGATGGTACGGTAGTAACCGTGCTGGGAGGGGTGCCCACGGCATTTCGTCCCCTGCGTCACCGCGACTTCCGCCTGCTGTGGACGGGACTGGCGATCGCGCTGGTCGGAAGCGGACTGTGGTTGGTCGCGCTGGCATGGCAGGTGATTGAGCTGGGCGGCGGCCCTACGGAGCTTTCACTGGTCACTGCCCTGTTCAGCGTCGGCCTCCTCGCGTTCGTGCTGATCGGCGGGGTCGCCGCCGACAGGCTGCCCCAGCGGCTCGTCATGCTCGCCGCCGACCTGGTCCGCGCCGCTGTCCTGCTCGTCCTCGGGTTGCTCTCGCTGTCCGGCGACCTCAGGATCTGGCACCTGGCCGTGAGCGGGCTGCTGATCGGGGCTGGCGAAGCGTTCTTCATCCCGTCCTACACCGCGTTGCTGCCTCACCTGCTCCCCGCGGACGAATTGCTCGCGGCGAACGGCCTGGAGGGGACGCTCAGGCCGCTGGCCCAACAAGCGGCGGGACCCGCGCTTGGCGGCATCGCGGTGGCGGCGCTCTCGCCTGGTGTCGCGATCCTCGCCGGGGGCCTAGCCTACCTGGTCTCCGCCGGATGCCTGCTGGTAATGAGAGTGCGGCCGAGGAAAGTTCCACCTGCGAACGGTGCTCCCGGCGTGGCGTCGGTCGTCTCCGACCTGCGCGAGGGCCTCGGCTACGTGCGAAGGACGAGCTGGCTGTGGGCGTCGCTCTTGTTCGCGCTGGTCCTCGTCCTGTTCATCATCGGGCCCTTAGAGGTGCTGCTGCCTTTCGCGATCCGCGATAACCTCGAGGGTGGGGCCGAGGACTACGGTCTGGCCCTGGCCGCCTTTGGGGTCGGCGGGGCCGTCGGAGCCATGGCTATCTCCTCGGGACGGCTGCCGCGCCGCTATCTCACGGTCATGATCCTCATGTGGGGTCTCGGTTCCCTGCCGTTCGCCGTTATCGGGGTGGCGGGCGCGCTGTGGGTGATGTGCGCCGCCCTGTTCGTCGTCGGCGCGACCTACTCCGCCGCGATGGTGATCTGGGGCACCCTGCTCCAGCGCCGGGTGCCCGAAGGCCTGCGCGGCCGCGTGTCGAGCCTCGACTTCTTCGTCTCCCTGGCCCTGATGCCGGTCTCCATGGCGATCGCCGGCCCGGCGGGCGCGGCCTTCGGGCTAGCGGCCGTCTTCCTGGTAGCCGGGATCGTGCCCGGGTTTCTCGCCGTCGCGGCCATTGTGGGCCCCAGGCTAGATCGCGACGAGCTCGCCCACCCGCTAGATCACCCGGCCACCGATGAGCCCACCCCGGTGAAGGGCTTGCCCGGGTCCACGCAGAACGAATCGAAAGGTAGTGAACGGTGATGAAAGCGGTGTGGTTAGAGGAGTTCGGTGGGCCTGAAGTGCTCGTCGCGGCCGACGCCTCGGACCCTGTTCCCGGTCCCGGGCAGGCGTTGATCGAGGTGTCGTTCGCTAACATCACCTTCGTGGAGACCATGTTCCGTGCGAGCGGGTTCGGGCCGTTCGAGACGGAGTTACCGATGATACCGGGCAACGGCATCGGCGGCGTGGTCGCGTCGGTCGGCGTGGAGACCGACGAACGACTCGTAGGCAAGCGGGTGGTTGCGAGCACCGGCGGTTCGGGCGGCGACGTCGGAGAATCCGCTTTCGGGCTGCTTGACCGTGGTGGCCGAATGGTCCGTTTCGCTCACGCAGCCATCGAGTCTCGCGCCACCGTGGGCAAGACGCTGCTCGTTACCTGACCAGCGAAGATACTGCACCCGACTGGCGAGATTCACATGAAAGGATTCAGGAGAACAATGAAGATAACCGATGCTGATCACACCAACTGGCGGGTAAAGGACGTCGAAAGGTCTCTCGAATTCTATCGCGACGTTCTTGGTCTCGAGCCGTTTGGCCTGGAGGAGTATGAACGCGGAGATCATCCCCTCGTCTCGCTGCGGGTAACGCCCGAGTTCATTTTGCATCTGAGGCCGGATCGCACCTTCGAGGCCGTCTCCACCGGGGGTTACGATCACCTTGCTCTGGTGGTCGAAGGAACGAACCCGGATGCGCTGGCCGAACACCTCACGGACGCTGGTGTGGAGATCGAACGCCGTTCGGCGAACGTCGTGGGCGCCCGAGGGTCGGGGGAGGCTCTGTACGTGCGGGACCCGGACGGCTACCTGATAGAGCTCAAGATCTACACCGACGAGCCAGGGACTCCTCGCGCCGAATGAAGTCCGCAGGGAGACGTGCGCTTGCTGTACGACCGAAGCTATTTGCGGAGGTATTGACCTACCACGAACCGCCCATAGGCCAAAGGCGGTAGGCTACAAGCTGAATTGCTGACCAGCTGACAAGCGCTCGAAAGAGGAGCATGATGCCCAGCAAACGCCCCGCTGGCGACGATCTACGGACGCAGAAAGCCAGGGAGGAGATGATCCAGGGCCCTTCCGCCGTTGACCTCGACGTCCACGACTTCTCCGTTAGGGCCGTTGGCCTACCCCTCTTCCGCCGGATGGAGGACGGAATTCTCTCGCAGGTCTTGCGGCTGGTGGTGCAGGCTGAATCCGCGGCCGGAGACGTAACCTTCACGGTCTCCGACGGGGATACTACCCTCGCTAGGGCCAGGGTCAGGATCGACGACGGCCGCACACTGGTGCATCTCTTCGTTCCTGAGGTCTACGAGCCCCGCACGTTTGGCCTCAGGGTCGAAGCCAGGGGCGGGGAGCCTTTCGAGGCCGGGGTGGAGATCCGTCCCCAGCGCAAATGGTCGGTCTTCCTCGTCCACCATTCGCACCTGTATTCGATCGACGAACTGGCGCGCCAGATACGCTTCGCCGACGAACTACGCGAGCGCTACAACGTGCTAATACAGACCGCGATGCAGACGGACGTGCCAGGGGCGACGGTCGGTCTTCTTAGTTCCCTGGTGGACGCGGA
>DASTKM010000227.1:0-15764 GCA_035715885.1 Rubrobacter sp. | reverse complement strand
CCGTCACTGGAGGGGAAGGGACGGCTCGATCGTAGTGGGCGCAGGAGATGAGGGCTCCGTGCTGCTGCCGGCGAGGAACGCCCTGCGCAAGCGCCTGGCCGAAGAATGTGGCAACGCCGGTGTGCCCTACGTGTAGCCCCGTACAATACCCTGTAATGAGCTACCAGGAAGGGAGATGAGCTCCCGGTGAGCCTCAAAGTCCGCATCATCCCATGCCTCGACGTGGACGCCGGGCGCGTGGTAAAGGGGACGAACTTCACCAACCTGAGGGACGCCGGAGACCCTGTGGAGCTCGCGGCCCTCTACGACAGGGAGGGGGCAGATGAGATCGTCTTCTACGACATCACCGCCTCCCACGAACAGAGAGACACGGCCGCCGCGCTTGCCCGCGCTGCTGCAGAGGAGGTCTTCGTACCATACACCATCGGCGGCGGCGTAAGGACGGCCGGCGACATGCGCGCCATGCTGCGCGCAGGGGCCGACAAAGTCTCCATAAACAGCGCCGCCGTGGGGAACCCGGATCTCATCACTGAAGGGGCGGAACGCTTCGGGAGCCAGTGCGTCGTGTTGAGCGTCGACGTGAAGCGGCGCGGCCTCTCCCCTGGCTGGGAGGTATACCTGAACGGCGGACGGGTCGATACGGGGATGGACGCAGTCGGATGGCTCATCGAGGGAGAGAGGCGGGGAGCCGGGGAGTTCGTGCTCAACAGCATGGACGCGGACGGGACGGAGACAGGATATGATCTCGATCTGATCTCCGCCGTCGCCGAGAAGACCACCCTCCCCATAGTCGCGTCCGGCGGGGCGGGGAGCCCGGAGCATATGATCGCAGCCGTGAACGCCGGAGCAGGCGCGGTCCTCGCCGCGAGCATCTTCCACTTCGGCGAGTACAGCATAGCCGAGGTCAAGGAGCACATGATGCAAGCCGGCATCCCGGTCCGGCTTGTGAACCAAGTATCACCGAGGGATGAGATAGAGGAATGACTAAAGCGACGGACAGAGTGAAGTACGATCAGAACGGTCTCGTCCCCGTCGTCGCCCAGGATGCGGCGACGGGCGACGTGCTTACGCTGGCCTACGCCAACCGCGAGGCCTTTGAGAAGACGCTCTCCAGTGGCGAGGCCCATTACTACTCTCGCTCGCGCTCCGAGCTCTGGCGCAAGGGCGCGAGGAGCGGCAACACGCAGAGGGTCGTCGAGGTGAAGCTGGACTGCGATGGCGACGCACTCCTCTACAGGGTCGAACCGCGCGGGCCAGCCTGCCATACAGGCCAGAAGAGCTGCTTCTTCACCACCCTGGCAGGAGAACGGATAGGTATTGCGTCCGCTGGCGATGGGGAGATCCCTTTCGGGACGATAGTCGAGCGGCTGGCGGGGACGATAGCGCGGCGTCACAGGGAGATGCCCGAAGGCTCATACACCGTCTCCCTGATCCAGGGCGGAAAGGAGCGGTTGGCCCAGAAAGTGGGAGAGGAGGCGGTGGAGGTCGTTGTTGCAGCACTCTCCGACGAGAGGCTGAGCGAGGAGGCGGCCGACCTCGTCTACCACCTGCTGGTGCTGCTCGAGGAGCGGGGCGTGGGGATAGAGGACGTGGCGAAGGTACTGCATGACCGCCACGGCTAACCCGGGTCTCGTCCCTTCGCTGGGCGAGGCCCGCAGGCTCGCCCGTTCCTACGACGTGGTGCCGCTCTACGCCGAGTTTATTGGGGACCTCGAGACGCCCATCTCGGCGGTTCTCAGGTTCGCGGAGGAGGACACGGTATTCCTGCTGGAGAGCGCAGAGTCGGCCGAGAGGTTCGGCCGCTACTCCTTCCTCGGCTTCGACCCCAAACGCACGCTCTCCTATAGAGACGGTCTCTACACGGTCGTCGACGCGGACGGTGTGCGGGAGGTTCCAGCACGGGATCCTTTCAGGGGCCTGGCCGAGATCGTCGGTAAGAAGAGCGTAGCCCCGCTTCCCAATCTACCGGCGTTCGTGGGGGGCGCCGTGGGATACTTCTCCTACGACGCCGTGCGTTATCTCGAACGCCTCCCCGACGCCCCAGGAGACGACCTCGACGTCCCCGAGGCTTGCTTCGCCGTTACTGACACCCTGATCGTCTTCGACCACCTCAGGCATAAGGTGCTCGTCGTCTCGCTGATCGACGCGGCGGGCCTGCGCGACGTGGAGGGCGAGGGGTTCTCGGCCGCATACAGGCGGGCGGCCGACGACGTACGCAGGATCGTGGAGCGCCTCTCCGCCCCGCTGGTGCGCAGGACGCCCGCGTTCGGCACCGGAGTCGAGATCTCCTCGAACTTCACCAGAGAGGGCTACGAGGAGGCCGTAGAGGCGGCGAAAGAGTACATCAGGGCGGGAGACGCTTTCCAGATCGTCCCTTCCCAGAGGTTCGCGGCGGACATAGGGGACCTTGACCCTCTTCTCCTCTACCGCGGCCTGCGCACGGTAAACCCATCCCCCTATATGACCTACCTCAAGCTCGGCGGCCTCTCTATCGTCGGCGCATCCCCCGAGCCCCTGGTGCGGGTCGAGGGAAGGCGGGTGATGACCCGGCCCGTCGCGGGAACCCGCGGACGTGGCGGCACGCCGGAGGAAGACGCCGCCCTGGCCGAAGAGCTCTTGGCCGATGAGAAAGAGCGGGCCGAGCACGTCATGCTCGTGGACCTCGGGCGCAACGACCTCGGGCGCGTCAGTGAGGTCGGCTCGGTCGGGCTAGAGAGCTTCATGGAGATAGAGCGCTACTCGCACGTCATGCACATCGTCTCGACCGTCGAGGGAGATCTGCGCGAGGACCTGACGGCCCTCGACGCACTCGCGGCGGCCTTCCCCGCCGGGACCGTCTCCGGTGCGCCGAAGGTCAGGGCCATGGAGATCATCGACGAACTCGAGAGTACCCGCCGCGGTCCTTACGCGGGCGCCACTGGTTACTACGGTGTCGACGGCCGCCTCGACACCTGTATAACGCTCCGCACAGCGCTCCTCAAAGACGGTGTCGCCTACTTCCAGGCCGGCGGCGGCGTCGTAGCCGACTCCGTCCCTTCGCTGGAGTACGAGGAGACCCGTAACAAGGCGCGGGCGATGGAGCAGGCGCTGGAGGTCGCCCGCACCCGCGAGATGTGGCTGTAGCAGCGACGCCTTCGGGAACTCGTTCCGCTATACTTTCTCCGCCATGTTAGGGCTTCTTATCGTGCTGTTCGGCTATGTTCTTGGCTCCGTGCCTACCGGGTACCTGGTCGGGCGGGCTCTCGGTGTAGACGTTCGGAAGGTAGGCAGCGGCAATATAGGTACGGCTAACGTGTTGCGGGCCGCGGGGAAGTGGGCTGCCATACTCACGCTCGCGGGCGATATGCTCAAAGGTCTCGTTCCTGTGGTGGTCGCCAGGCTCGCCGTGCAGAACGAATGGCTCATCGCCGCCGTCGCTTTCGCGGCGCTGATCGGGCACTGCTGGCCCGTATTCTTGCGCTTCAGGGGCGGGAAAGCCGTGGCGACAGGCGCGGGTACGACCATAGGGCTCGCGCCTCTGGTAGGGCTCTGCCTCTTCGCGTTCTGGTGGGCGGTCGTGCTCCTTAGCCGCTACACATCGCTCGGCGCGATAGCCGTCATGGTCATAAGTCCCGTGGTGTTCTGGCTCTCCGGCCAGCCACTCCCTTACGTGCTCTACACCATTATAGGGGGGGCGCTCGTTCTGTGGAGGCACAGGGAGAACGCGCGGGCCCTCCTGAACGGCACGGAAAGGAAAGTAGGCCAGCGGGCAGAGGAGGGTAGCTAGTTGCTCGGCGAGGCGTACAAGGACAAGAAGATACTGCTTACGGGGGGGACCGGCTTCCTCGGGACGGCGCTGGTCGAGAAGATACTGCGCTCCCTCCCCAACCTCGGGCGCCTCTACCTCGTCATCAGGTCATCCCGCGGTAAGAGCGCAGCAGAGAGGTTCGAGAGGGACGTGCTCGGCGCAGCAGCCTTGCGCGGTTTGCGCGAGAAGCTTGGCCACGACTTCGAGGATCATGTCTCGAAGAAGGTCCGCGTCCTGGAGGGCGATGTACACGCGCCTTCGCTGGGGCTTGGCGAGGAGGACCTTACCGAGCTCTCGCGCGAGGTGGACGTCGTGATTCACTCCGCCGCTTCGGTCATCTTCGACGCGCCGCTCGACGCCGCGATCGACTCGAACGTCACCGGTACCCTGGGGCTCCTGCAGCTCGCTCGCGCCTGGGAGAAGCTGCCGCTGTTCATTCATATCTCGACGGCCTACGTGGCGGGAATCACCAAGGAGGACGCGCCCGAGGCGCCGCCAGGCCCGTCCTCGCCGAACGGGACGACCCTCGACGCGCGCGAGGAGGTTCTCGGCCTGGAAGCGGTCGTGGCCGAGGTGGATGAGGCTTCGCGGGAGCGGTCGCTGCTGAGGCGCTTCGAGACGGAGGCGAGGCGGGAGCTCGGGATGGTGGGCGAGGATGAGGAGGTTGCAGAGAGAGTCGACCAGCTGAGGCGGGCCTGGATGCGCGAGCGCCTCGTCGAGCGGGGAACCAGGCGGGCGCGGGAATTAGGTTGGAACGATGTCTACACCTTCACCAAGTCGCTCGCAGAGCGAATAGTGGTCGCCGAAAGGGGCGAGACGCCGCTCGTCATAGTGAGGCCGGCCATCATAGAGAGCAGCCACAGGGAGCCCTATCCTGGTTGGATCCAGGGCACCAGGATGGCCGATCCAATAATCATGGCGTTCGCGAAGGGCATCCTGCGTGAGTTCCCGGGCAACCCGAAAAGCTACGTGGACATCGTCCCCGTAGACCACGTCGTGAACGCGATCCTGGCCGCCGGGATCCGCCGCCCCGAAGAGCCCGAGATCTTCCAGGTCGCCTCGGGAGAACGCAACCCCATCCGCTACCGCGACCTCTACGACATCGTGCGCGACTACTTTGTACAGAACCCCTTGCGCGACTCCAGCGGGCGTCCGATCCAGGTACCAGAGTGGTCCTTCCCCGGCCGCAGACGGGTCGAGGGACAGCTCAAGGTGGAGCTTGCCGCCCTCAAGGTAGCCGGCCTTCTCGCCGCGCGTATGCCTGAAGGCCACATGGCTTCGGACGCGCGGCAGAGGATCGCACGCGCCGAGAAGCGCGCCAAGATGAGCCTGTACTACAGTCACATCTACGGCGCCTACGCGAACATGACCTCGACTTTCGCGAGCTCCCGCACGGAGGGCCTCTACACAGCCCTCCCGCCAGAGGACCGCGAGGAGTTCCCGTTCGACATCGCCGACATCGACTGGCGGGCGTGGATGCAGGGAGCGCACCTGCCCGCGCTCACGACCCGCCCGAGCCGCAAGAAGCGCAAGAAGGTGACGGCCGAGAAGCCTGGCGAGGTCGCGGCGATCTTCGACGTGGACGGCACCATCGTCGGTTCAAACGTGGTCTCTTACTTCGCGTGGCTCAGGATGAGGGAGCTTCCTGTGACCTTGCGTCCGCTCTGGCTCGCCGGGTTCCTTACCAAGGTGCCTTACTACTGGGGACTGGACAAGGTCAGCCGCGCCCACTTCAACCGTGCCTTCTACAAGAACTACGCGGGCTGGAAGCCATCCCGCGCCAGGCACCTCGGACAGGAGAGCTTCGCCGGCTTTACCCTGGATCGCATCTTCCCCGACGCGTTGCAGCAACTAAGAGACCACAAGGCCGCGGGCCATCGCGTCGTCCTGCTCTCCGGCGCGCTGGACTTTCTCCTCGAGCCCATGAAAGACCTCGCCGACGACGTCCTCTGCTCCACGCTGGCCCAGGAGAACGGCGCCTACACGGGTGAGCTGACGGGCGCCCCCGTAGCCGGAGATGCCCGCGCCAGGATGCTGGCCTCCTTCGCCAGGCGCCGAGGCCTCGACCTCACTCGCTCCTACGCGTACGCCGATTCCATCTCCGACCTGCCTATGCTCGAGGCCGTCGGCAACCCCGTCGCCGTCAACCCGGATCGGCGGCTCCGGACGGCGGCGAAAGCCAGGGGATGGAAGGTCGAGCACTGGGACAAGAATGGCGTCGCGGACGGTATGGCCAAGAAGATCTAGGTTGCAAGCCCTCGTCTACCGAAAGTCCATCCCACGCTACGTCTTGATGCGCGCCGGCTCGAAGCGGATAAAGTCCCTCGAAACGAGCCGCTTCTCTCCGCTCCAACTCGAAGACGCCCCTGACTTCGGTCTCCCGAGCCCACAATGGGTACGCGTAAAGCCGCTCCTCTCCGGTATCTGCGGCTCGGACCTGGGAACGCTATCCTCGGAAAACTCGCCTTACTTCTCCCCGATTACCTCCCCTCCCTTCGTGATGGGCCACGAGGTCGTCGGTGAGGTAGTCGAAGACAACTCCGGCTTCCGCGCCGGCGAGCGGGTCGTCCTTGAGCCCGCCCTCGGATGCGCGGTTCGCGGCATAGCCCCCCCTTGCCCCTACTGCGCCTCGGGCCGCCACGCCCTGTGCCTTAACGTGGCCAGGGGAGACATAAGCCCTGGCATCCAGACGGGCTTCTGCTGCGACACCGGCGGTGGCTGGTCACAGGGCACGCTCGTCGCTCACCCCTCGCAGCTACATCGCGTGCCCGACGCAGTATCCGACGAATCCGCCGTCGCCATAGAGCCCCTGGCCTGCGCCGTCCACGCCGCGCTCGGGGCCGCCCCTGGCGACACCACCCTGGTCATCGGGGCCGGCAGCGTCGGCCTCTTTACCGTCGCGGCCCTGAGACACCTCACCGATGCAGGCCGCATAATCTGCGTCGCCAAGCACGAGCGACAGAGGAACGAGGCGCTTCGTCTTGGGGCGACCGAGGTAGTCCACCCCAAAGAGACCTACACGAAACTCCCCGAGATGCTAGGCACGACTGCATACAAGCCCGAGCTCGGTAAGCCGGTCGTCATGGGCGGAGCCGGCAAGGTCTTCGAATGCGTCGGCGCGCCAGGTACTTTGGAGGACGCACTCCGCCTGGCCGCGCCTGGCGCTGAGGTCACGCTCGTCGGCATGCCCGGCGCGAAGAGCACTCTGGACCTCACCGCCCTTTGGTACAAAGAGGTCAGCCTCGCCGGAAGCTACGCATACAGTGTCGAGAACTACCAGGGAGAGAAGACGAGCAGCTTCCAACTCGCACTCAGCATCGCCCCCAAGATAGAACTACAGACGCTCGTAGGTCCCAGCTTCCAACTGGACTCCTACAAAGAGGCCATCGCAGCCGCGCGCGCAGCAGGACGTGAAGGACACATCAAAGTAGTCTTCGACCATAGGAGCTAGACAGCACTTCAGCTACTCAGCTTAACAACGGACGGCGAGGAGATAGATCGTATGGAGGTGCGGTTTGTGAAGAGAGCGATGCGCGGTCTACCGTCAGCGGCGAACCGCCACCAAAAAGCCGAAATGCTGACAAGCGAGGGCCGAAGGCCCGAAGCGTGCTGAACTGCTGCGACCGAAGGGAGCCCAATGCGACCCGGCATCACGACCATTCTGGAGAAGAACAGCCCCCCGATGTGGTTCTACGCGGGGGACAGGTTCCACTACGAGAAGCTGCCTGAGGGGACGCGTGTGATCTACCCCCCTGGACCTTCGAAACCTCTCGAGGAGCCAGGCGTCGCCATTGAACGCGCACTACTCGAGCCGATGGACATGGAGCCGCTGCACGAACTCCTCAGGCCAGGCATGAAGCTGACCATCGCCTTCGACGACCTCTCGATACCGTTGCCACCGATGCGCAAGCCTGACGTTCGTCAGCAGGTCATCGAGAAGGTACTGGAGAAGGCCGCCGCCAGAGGTGTCGATGACATCCACCTCATCGCGGCCCTCGGTCTCCACCGCAGGATGACGGAAGCCGAGCTCAGGCATTGCCTGGGGGGCAGGATCATGTCCCGCTACTACCCTGATCGGCTCTATAACTACGACGCCGAGGACCCTGACGGGAACGTACGTCTGGCCGAGACAGACCTGGGCGAAGAGGTCAGCGTAAGCCGCCGCGTCGCCGAGAGTGACCTGCTCGTCTACGTGAACGTGAACTTCATCCCCATGGACGGGGGCCACAAGTCCGTGCACACAGGCCTGGCCCCCTACTCCTCCATCCGCCATCACCACACCCCGAAGACGCTGGCCAACACCCGCTCCCTGATGGACCCACCGAACTCAGCCATGCACGCCTCCATAAACCGGATGGGTAGGATCTTCGACGAGCACGTCAAGGTCTTCCACATAGAGAGCACCCTGAACAATCAGACCTACCCCGCAGCTTTCGACTTCATGGCGAAACCTGAGTACCAGTGGAGCATGCTCACCAAAGCCAACTTCCTCGCTACCCACAAGGCCACGCAGACGATGCCGCTGGAAGCCGCCAGGCGCATCTCTCACTCCATAAACGCTCCGCACCGGGTTACCAGTGTACAGGCAGGCGCCACAGAGCCCGTCCACGCAGCGACACTGAGCGACAACTACAGGCAGATGGCCGTCCCCGCCGAGGGCCAGTCGGACGTTCTCCTGTTGGGCATCCCATACCTCGGACCCTACAACGTCAACTCCATCATGAACCCTATCCTGGTCTTCAACATGCTCCTCGGCTACCTCTTCAACCTCTACAAGGGCAAACCGCTCGTGCGCGAGGGAGGAGTCCTGATCGGTACCCACCCCATGCCGGCCAACTTCAACAAGCTCCACCACCCGAGCTACATAGACTTGTGGAACGAGGTCTTCCCCGAGACGAACGACGTCCACGAGATCCACCACCGCTACGAGGAGAAGTACGCCAACGACCCCTGGTACCGTACCCTCTACCGAAATTCCTACGCCTACCACGGCGCGCACCCTTTCACGGTCCTCTACTGGGCAGCCCACGCCCTCGACCACCTCGGCGGCGTCATACTGGTAGGCGGCGACCCGGAGAACACGAAGCGTATGGGACTCGGACGGGCCGACACCGTAGCCGATGCGCTACAGATGGCCCAGGACACCGTTGGACCGAACCCGAGCACGACCTACATGCACATCCCGCCCCTCTTCTTGTGCGAGGTGAGCTAGGGTCTGCCTCGTAACGGGCTCCGCACGACTACGGTGTCAGCGTGCTCTTCTCCTCGCGGCGCTCGAGGCGAGATCTTGCGAGATCTTCGGTGGCCTGCCCCGTTCGCCTTTGGCCCCTCAACTGCCACAGCGGGTCGTCCTTGAGGTGGATGTTGTTGACCTGCAACCAGTGTCGCTCGGCGGTGTCTCCCCACTTCTGCCAGGGTCGCGTCAGGCCGACGCTCAGGATCGCCTCGACGCCTGACTTGAGGCGCCTTTCCACGCTGGCAACGAGGTCCCGGCGTGGTGTTCGTCCGTCCCTTTCGTACAGCCGCAGGTCGTTCACCGAGAGGTCCACGGAGGGCATCAGGTAGTCGAGCACCATCCTAACCGTGCCGCGGTGGTCGACGTACAGCCACGGTTGTTTCTCCGGCTTCAGGCAGCCCAGTGAGGCGCGTCCTTCCCCAACGTCCACCGTGCCGCTTTCGTCCCAAAGCTCGAGCGCGGACCCGAAGATCTCCGCCAGGTTCTCCTGTGCCACCCCGTCGAGGGCGTTCCAGTAGTCGTCAGGGTCCTCGTCGAAGAGCCATTGCGTGCTCGAGGGATCGAAGCGATGGTCCTCCATTTCGGGGGCTCGTCCGGCGAAGGTCGCCGCCCCCAAGTCCACGACGGACCCGACGTCGAAGGGTCCGCCGCCGGTACTGAGGAGATCAAGGGTGAGCCTGCCGCGGCGGAGCACCGGACGGATGTGGCGCGGCGTGTTCACATCCACGCCTGCCACGCAAAAGTAGCCTGGCTGCATCCGCGTCAGATGGTTTACGAGTATCTGCAAGTTCCCTACAGGTGAACGGCTCTGATGCCGTTCCATTCCCGGTCCAGGTACTCGAGGACCAGACGCCGGTGGCAATGCTCGGCATTGGCCTCGCTGCAAAGCAGCACGGTCGGAACTGCGAAGAGGTCTCTATCCAACGCCTCCTCCACACGGCGCTCCCGCAGGAGTTCCAGAAACGCCCTCTCGTAGTCGGGCCATCTGCCGCCCTTTCTGTAGGCGTCGAGGATCTCGCGTGTCGGGGCCAGTCTGGGCTCGTGAACGTACTCCGCGCCGCAGAGCCTCTCCAGGAAGAAAGGAAGGTCGGCACGTCGGGCGAACCCGGAGAACCTGGACGCGTTGTTCAGCCGTACGTCGAGGAGGCGCTCGATGCCGGTGTCCTTCAACGCTCCGAAGAACTCGGGCGCCGTCTTTTTCGTGAAACCGATCGTATAGACTTCCGTGGGCTCGCCTCCCTCTCCGGGAACAGGACCGGCTGGCCGTCCTCCGTCTCGCCCTCTATCTGAAGGCTACCGTCGCCCCTGATGTGCCGCAGCGTGAACCCTCGCTCCTCCAGAGCCCGCCCGACGAGTAACCTGCGGTGGCAACGGGCGGGGTCTTCCTCGCTGCATAGCAGGGAGATCCTGTTGCTCTGGATCTCCCTCTCCACACTCTTTATACCATCGAGGAATGGTCGGGATCTTTCGACCAGCGCGTAGTCTACCCGGCCCTTCGTGTCGTAGAACGTCTCTTCTACGGGTCTTCCGCCCAGCTCCCTGCCCAGGAATAGGTATCGGATCCCATTGCCCGACAGGGTCGCTTCGATGGCTGTGGCGTTGAACTGCGGTGCATGCCTGGAGTATGGACGAGAGCGGATGTCCACCAGAACCTCGATCCCGTGCCTCCTCAACAGGACGGTGAATTTCTCCGCCGAATGGTTGGAATGCCCGATTGTGAAAACCGATCCCCGGCTCTCCGCCGACCACCTATCGCCGATGGCTAATCATCCTCCGTCTTGGCGAGCCTTTGGGTATACAGCATCAACAGTCCCTATCCTCCCGCAACGCGTTCCCGGGAATCATCGGACATTTAGGATAATCGCACGGCCGCGCTCTCCCCAGACCTTCTTTCGAGATAGCTTGCACCACCGCGAGGAAGCCTCCTGGCCTGTGTTGCTCTGCAGGAGTTGAAGGACCTTCTCCAGCCTATTCTTTCGCTGGATTTGCACACCGGGTTGGCTTCGTCATTGGAGGCGCGGAGCCTGTAGTCTAGAATCACAGGCGTCTAGCATTGATGCGGGAGGACGCATGGCTGAGGAGATGCCGGGGATTCGGGAATGGCGCGGGCTCTTCGAGTCGGCCGTTCGGATCAAGGAGATCTCACCCTGGGAGTGGATGACCGAGACGGACGTCTTCGGCGTGCGGAGTCCCGAGACGGGCGAGCTGGGATTCGTCAGCGTGATGGGATTACTTGGCCAGCATTACGCCGTGAGCCTCTACCTCGGCTCCGAGGGCATCCACGGTTTTCTGGACCTACAGGAGATGGGACCCTTCGCGGACCCGGGGGCTCTGATCCAGATCCCCCAGCTCCAGGCATCGTTCGAAAACCGCGAGGAGCTGGACAAGAGAGACCGCCAGGTCATCAAGGAACTGGGCTTGAAGTTCAGGGGGCGAAACGCCTGGCCGATGTTCCGGAGCTACCGCCCGTCCCTCTTCCCGTGGTTTTTGGAGGCCGGAGAGGTCCGTTTTCTATCGTGTGCGCTGGAGCAGCTGGAAGACGTGGCTCCGCGCTTCAGAGAGGACCCTTCTTTGCTGGAGCCTTCCGGCGGCGAGAGCTACCTGCTTCGCGCCCCGCGCCAGGAAGGGAGGAGGCGTCGCTGGGAAGACGCTTCTATGGGTGTGCCTCCGCTGGACGCTCCGCCCATCGAGGTCGAGATGGAGGTGCCCAAGATCGAGGCTCTCGGACGGCTGCCGCGAGGGGAAGTGCGCTTGGAGGTAGACTTCTTCATGTTCCCCGCGCCCGTCCAGGATGAGGGGGATCGTCCGTACTTCCCGCACATGCTGCTGGTAGTAGACGCCGGGAGCGGCATGGTCCTGGGCAGCGACCTGCTCACGCCGCACCCCTCCCTGGAGGCAATGTGGGGCCGGGTCCCTGAGAACCTCGCCGATCAACTCTTCGCAATGGAGCTGGCGCCCGCAAAGATCTCGGTGGATTCGGAGCTGCTGTTCGACCTTCTGCAGCCACTGGCTAGTGAAGCTGGCTTCGACCTGGAACTGTCGCCGTCCCTCCCTGGCCTGGAATCTGCTAGGGAAAACCTGCTCCACACATTTGGCGAATGAGCTCGCGGGCTGAGAGAGCTTCTACCTCCGCCGCTCGCATTCGAAGGTCCACTCGTCGCCGTGATAGGGCCAGAGCTCGAAGATCAGGCGTTCCCCTTCCAGCGCGACCTGACCTTCGCCGAAGATATCTTCCATCTCGTCGTTCCCCTCGAAATCGAAGTCTATGAAATCCTCGTAGACGCCTCCGTTCAACGTTCCGTACTGTACCCCTATCTCAAACTCACCCATTACGAAGTCTCCATTCTGCCGGAGAGTAACGTGAGCGGGAACCCGCATGTTCAGGTAATCATCTTCGAAATCCGGGCTCGAAACGACTTGCCAAGTACCGTTGAAATCCATTTCCCACATTCTATCTGGCGTGAATTCTTTCACTCCGGTGGTGCCTCAGACAGTTACAAGGTCGGATTTGCGACAGGGCGTTTGCTACACTTGGTAGCGAAGGTTTTGAGAGACGTATATCCGGCGTGAGAGTTTTCGAGCGTGGTCGGGAGGATATTAGGCGCTGGTTTCAGAACGCCGGTAGCCTCCCTCATTTGCGCGGCCTGTAGGGTCGCAACTGTCTGGCGGCGTTCACCGCGCCTCACGAGCCCCGGAGTATCCGGGAAGGAGAGTTACGCTACACAGGGTTATAGGGCCGCCCCTTTTGGCGGCCAGGCAAAGAGGCACATCTGCAGGAGGAGATCCCGCCGTCCCTGGCGTCCGCTGCCTTGCGGAAAGGGACGGCGAATGAAGTCTTTGCGGGTCGACGGAAGGCTATCTTTCATCGTGCTGCTACTCTCGCAGCTCGCTGCGACGATGGGGTTCACGTTCGTTCTGCCTTTCACCCCGATCTACGTCCAGGCGCTCGGCGTCGAGGACGCTGGTACAGCGGCGGCGTGGGCCGGGGTGATCAACAGCTCCACCGCCGTGACGATGGCCCTGGCCGCGCCGTTGTGGGGCAGGCTGGGCGACCGTGTTGGTCTCAAGCCTATGTTACTTAGGGCGACGATTGCGGGCTCTCTCGTCGTCGGGTTGATGGGGCTCGTGGGAAGCCCGTGGCAGTTGCTGGCCCTCAAGACTTTGCAGGGATGCCTGACCGGTACGGTCGCTGCGGCGACGGTCCTCGTATCGGCTACGGCCCCGCCGGAGCGGGCGGGGGAGAGGCTGGGAACCCTGCAGATGGTCATCTTCGTCGCCGCTGCGGCCGGGCCGTTCTTCGGTGGAGCATTCGCCGACCTCGTCGGCATAAGGGCCTCTTTCGGGGTGACCGCTGCTCTCCTGGCGGTGTCAGCAGTCTTGATCTCCATCTGGGTCAAGGAAGAGCGGCCTGAGGAAAAGAGGTCGGAAGAATCCGCCCGAGCCGAAGGTCCGCTGCCGCACAGGCGGCTCGCGCCGACCCTCCTGGCGCTCTTCGTGGTGCAGGTGGCGATCATGAGCGCAGCGCCTGCGCTACCCGGTTTCCTCTCGACCTTGATGGAAGAGCCTGTCCGGGTCGCAACACTTGCAGGTTGGATCATCGCGACCGGCGCCCTGGCTGCCTCGCTCGGCTCCGTCATAGGAGGAAAGCTCGCGGCGAGGTTCGGGACACGGAAGGTCATCATCTGGGCCCTTCTGCTGGCAGGCATCTCGGCGCTGCCGCAGGCCGGGGTCGACTCCATCGCCCTGCTGTGGATCCTGCGCCTGGCGACGGGCCTGTTCGTCGGGATCGCCGTCCCCGTAGCCAACCTCGCGATCCGCGGCGCCGTACACCCCAGGCGCCAGGGCGAGGCGTTCGGGGTCGCAGCGACGGCCACGTCGGCAGGCAACGCCGTCGGGCCAGCGGCCGGTGGTCTGCTAGCCTCTTCGTTCGGCTTCGGCGCGCCTTTCCTGGTCCCTGGGCTCTGCCTGGCCGCCGTCTCCGCGATCATCTGGGCAGCGCCCCTGCTCGCCGTCGGATATCGCACCGCAGTGCGTGAGCACTAGAGCGCCTCTAACTCCTCTTCGGGCCGCCTCCGAACAGCGTCCTGCGGGTCTCGTCGTCCATTTCATCCAGCGAGCGGCGTAGCTCCTTACCGACCTCCAGCGCGCGGCCGACGGCGGAGCGCGACTCAATGGCATCGTACCAGCGTTTGAGGTCAGGGTAGTCATTCAGGTCCTGGCCCTGCCTCTCGTGCGAGACGACCCATGGGAAGATCGCCATATCAGCGATCGTGTACTCTTCGCCAGCGAAGTACTCTGCCTCGGAGAGCCGCCGGTCCATGACCCTGTAGAGCCTGGCGGCCTCGTCCGTGTAGCGCTCTATTGCATAGGGTATCTTCTCGGGAGCGTAGCCTCTGAAGTGGTGTGCCTGCCCAAGCATCGGCCCCACGTGTCCCATCTGGAACATCAGCCACTGCAGCACCAGGTACCTGTCGCGTGGAACATCGGGTAGGAACTCACCCGTTTTGTCAGCGAGGTAGATCAGGATGGCTCCCGACTCGGAGAGTGATATAGGCTCTCCGTCAGGACCTTCAGGGTCTACGATGGCAGGTATCTTGTTGTTCGGGCTTATCTCCAGAAACTCCGACTCGTACTGGTCGCCCGACGTTATGTCCACGGGTATCAAGTTGTAAGGAAGCCCTGCTTCTTCGAGAAAGGTCGTAATCTTCCAGCCGTTGGGGGTCGGCCAGTAGTAGAGATCGATCGGCTGCGCCATTCGGCTTCTCCTCGCTCCTGGTGGGTACCCTACCAGAGGTATAGTCCTTCCGTGAGGACATAGTATAGGAGAAGCAGCCTACCTTCAGGCCGCGCAGCGGAGGAGCACCACCGTCAGCCAGACGTCATGTAGGGGACCCAGCTGCTACCACAGCGGTTGCCAGGGCACATACTCGCGAACCTCTCTCTCGCTCCTGGACTCCCTCACCAGGTCACGAAACACCGCAAGTACCTCTTCTTTATGGTCCTCCTCCTTGGCGGACGTGCTCGTGCCCTCCCACAGCGCCTCCATCCAGCGTAGGTTCCTTTCCCTGGCCTTCTCTCCGCCGGTCTCTCTCATGCCTAGACTCCCTCCTCCGGTGACACGGTTCCTACCCTAAGATGAGCGATGCGTCCGCTTCAGCCTAGCAGTTCATACAGATCCATGCATGAAACACGTTATGTATCATACACCTCGGAAATGGCCCCAACATGTTGGTGTTTCGTGCGTAGGGCTATAGCCTTACGCGCGGCGTTGTAGGATACTCTCGGTGCCTGCAACTACCAGGGTGGGTCAGCGTATCAGGTAGAGAGCGAGCAACAGAAAGAGGCTTACGATGGATCTCCTACGCATCATTATCGCGATACTTCTCCCTCCCCTGGGGGTATTCTTGCAGGTGGGGATCGGCAAGCACTGACAATTTGACTAACACCCTAATCATCAGAATTAGGGCAGATCACAGGGAGATAACTTTGGTGTAGCCATCAATCGTCACGCTTCTCTCTAGATGCGTTAAGCTGCGTAGAGATAGACGAGCAGAGAGATCACCCGCAAGGCAAGCGTTGCCCCCACCGCAGCGAGCTCTAGCTGCCATTCCTAAGAGATCTCTAGTGATATGCACCCCACCAGACGCACGAGGATCCATTCTAAGGGACTGCAATCACCTCTGGAGGGTCAGGCCACCCCACAGGGACACAAGAGCAAATAAAGGCTCCATTTGCAGGAAC
>DASTKM010000226.1:0-6489 GCA_035715885.1 Rubrobacter sp. | reverse complement strand
GAGATAAGGTTCGTACACCGGGATCTCCTCCAAGGGCCTTTGGCCGTCCCTCCTGGTTGTCGGTTGGGGAGGTTAGAACCTCAAGCTGCGGGGCGAGACGACGACGCCGGGGTTCACGCGGATACCCTGGTCGAGTACGTTCCCCTCACCGACCACGCAACCGGCGCCGAGCACCGAGAGGCCGCGCACGATGGAGTTGTTGCCGACCCTGGCGCGCGGGCCTATGACAGAACCCCGCACGACAGCGCCAGCCTCTACTTCGGCGCCGTCAAGGAGTATGCTCCCCTCGACCACAGCCCCCTCCCCCACCACGCTGCCCTTTCCGAGCGAGGAGCGCCCGCCTATGGTGGCGAGGTCCGCGATCCTGCATTCCTCGGCTATCGAGACCGGAGGCAAGAGCCTGACGTTCTTGCCGCACTCGACCGAGGGGTCGACGTCAAGGTACTCGAAACCCTCACCCGCACCGACGGCGCCGGAGAGGACATCGTGGGAGGCTGCCAGGTAGCTGCGCGGCGTCCCTATATCCCGCCAGTAAGAGCTTGTGATGTTGGCCCTGAGCCTGCCACTCTCCTGGAGCTCGGGGAAGATCTCACGCTCTATCGAGACCTCGCGACCGGCCGGGATCATGGCGAGGACCTCGGGCTCGAGCACGTAGACGCCGGCGTTGACCAGGTTCGTCGTCACCTCGTCGGCGGCCGGCTTCTCGATAAAGCGGTGCACCAGCATCTCGTGATCGACCTCGACGAGGCCGTAGGCCGTGGGATCCTCTACGCTCGTCAGAACAATGGTGGCCAGGGCGTCCGTGGCTTTGTGCGCCTGTATCGCCCTGGAGAGGTCCATACCCGTGAGCACATCGCCGTTGACGACCACCAGCGTTCCGCCGTCGAGGTACTTTTCGGCGTTCTTGATGCCGCCAGCGGTCCCGAGGGCGTGATCTTCGACGGCGTAATCCACAGAGAACCCAACGAGATCCTGCTTGTCGGAGAGGTAGGCCTGGATCGGGTCTGGCAGGTAGCCTAGAGAGAGCACCGCACCATCCAGGCCGGCGCCGCGCAGAAAGTCCAGCATGTACCCCATAAAGGGACGGTTGCGGAGCGGCACCAGCGACTTTGGAATGTCGTAGGTAACGGGCCGCAGCCTGGTCCCCTGCCCACCGACGAGTACGACTGCTTGCATAGAGGCCTAGCTTACACCAGGCACGGATCTCTGACCAATACGAAGTAGGCGATCTTTGTGCGGTGCTCTGTTCCTCACACCAGGCCCGAGGCTCTGACCAGCGCAGAGAGAGGGATGATGATCAGGCCGAACAGGGTGGTAAGGACGGCCAGCACGTAGACGCAGAACCTTACGGCGCCGCTCCCTTTGGCTCTCGCCGTGTCTGTTGTCGGCTCCTCGAAGATCATGTTCCTGATGATGCCGAAGTAGTAAGGGACGGAGAGGACTGTGTTGACGACGAGCGCACCCACGACGATGTAGACGAGGACCGAGCCCGACTGGGCACCCGCGATGATGATCCAGAGTTTCCCGAAGAACCCCGAGAGCGGGGGTATGCCGACGAGCGCGGCCATGAACAGGGCCATGCTGGCCGCCACGCCGGGGTTCGTCCTGACGATCCCGTTGTAGCTCTTGGTATCCTCGCCGACGAGATCAATGACAAGGAAGGCACCCATGTTCATAATGGCGTAGGCGGCCGTGTAGATCAGGACTGCCTGCACGGCGAACGCGACGCCGCCCCCCTGGATCGCCGCGAAGGCGGCCAGGATGTACCCGGAGTGGGCCACCGAGCTGTACGCGAGCATCCGCCTGACGTTACGCTGTCTGAGGGCGAAGAGGTTGCCGACGAACATAGTTATGATCGCCAAGAAGGCCATCACCGCCGTCCAGGTCGGCGCGGCGTCCGGCATGCCTTCGAGGAGAATCCGCAGGAGGATAGCGAAGGTGGCAGCCTTGGGGCCTACCGAGAGGAAGGCGGCCGCGCTCGTCGGGGCTCCCTGGTAGGCGTCGGGGGTCCAGAAATGGAAGGGCGCCGCCGAGAGCTTGAAGGCGAAGCCCGAGATCATTAGCACGAGCCCGAGGACCGCGACGGGAGTAAGGTTGCCCGAGAACGTGTCGGCCACGTCCTGGAGCATCGCAGAGCCCGAGACGCCGTAGATCAAGACGATACCGTAGAGCAGCACGGAGGAGGCGATGACGCCGGTGATCAGGTACTTCATCCCGCCCTCTGCGCTCTCGCGGCGGCTCCTGTCGAAGGCGACCATGGCGTAGGAAGGTATGGTGGCCAACTCTATGGCGAGGAAGACGCCGAAGAGGTCCCGCATGGAGACGAGGAGCGTAGAGCCGAGCACGACGGAGAGGATTAGCGTCAGGTATTCAGGCGCGTCTCCGGTCTGGCCAGACCAGCGCGCCGCCGCGAGCACGGCGAAGAAGGCCGAGCCTGCGACTATCAGCTTGAAGTACAGCGCGAAGCCGTCGACCACGAAGCCGCCGCCGAAGTAGCTTCCCGAGAAGCCGGTCGCGAGCAGTAACGCGGCGCTCCCGAACACGGCCAGCGTCCCTAGGGCGGCCAGGCCTGCAGCCACCCCTGCGTTGCTATCACTGAACACGCCGGCCATGAGAACCAGGATCAGGAACCCTGTAGAGATCAGCTCAGGCAAGAGCGCGATGAATGCCTGCCCGGTCACTAGCTACCCCCTATTACGCTCAGTACGGCATCCACGGCCGGGCGCTGGATGCCTATCAGCAGAGCCGGGAAGATGCCGAGGACTAGGAGCAACACAGCCAGCGGCACGACCGAAGCCATCTCGGCCGGCCCCGCGTCCCCTATCTCCTCGTAAGCGGGACGCTCGATGGGGCCGAAGATCACACGCGCCAGCATGTAGAGTAGGTACATCGCCGAGAGTATGATCCCCAGCGCCGCGAGTACTCCCTGCACGGGGAACGTGGCGTACACGCCCATGATACTCATGAACTCAGAGACGAAGACGGCGAGTCCAGGCAGCCCCATCGCTGCGAGGGCACCGAGGGCCAGGAGCCCTCCTGCCCACGGCATCCTGGCTGCCAGCCCGCCGAGATCCTCGATGCGGCGGGTCCCCGTGCGGGCCGCTATTATGCCGACGAGGATGAAAAGGAGGGCGGAGTAGAGCCCGTGCGATACCTGCTGGAAGACGGCCCCGTTGAGGCCGACCGCGTTCCCCGAGGCGGCACCGAGCAGGATGAAACCCAGAGTACCTATGGAGGAGTAGGCGACGAGCGCCTTGAGGTCTGGCTGCAAGAAGGCTACGAAAGCCCCGTAGATGATGTTGATCACCCCGAAAGCGGCGACATAAGGGAGGAAAGGTTCGACGCCCTGGGGAAGCAGGGGGATGGCAACCGCGATCAGGCCGTAGGTACCTAGCTTGGGCAGAACCCCTGAGAGCAGCACGTTGGTCGAAGTCGGGCTGGAGACGTATACGTCCAGAAGCCAGCTGTGCAGCGGCACGGCGGGCACCTTGACCAGCAATCCGAAGAGAATGGGGGCAGCAACGGCGACCTGGGCCGTGCGCGAGAGGCCGCCACCACCGCCGAGGTCATTCATCGCGTAGGTATCAGCGAGGATACCGAAAGCCAGGAATCCGGCCAGCATCACCGTCGAGCCTAGGAACGTATAGATGAAGAACTTGATCGCGGCCGGACGCCTGTTCTCGTCCCCCCACACACCGACGAGCAGGTACATGGGGATCAGCGTGACCTCGAAGAAGAGGTAGAACAGGATCAGATCCTGCGCCGCGAAGACACCAAGCATCCCTACCTCGGCGACGAAGAGGGCGGCGAAGTACTGCTTGAGGTTGCTGCGCACGTCCCAGGAAGCAAGAACCGCTATGACCGTGAGGAACGTCGAGAGGAAGAACATCCCGAACCCGAGACCGCCCAGGCCGACCCGGTAACCTATATTCAGGGACCGTATCCACGTCACATCCTGGGTGAGCGCGGCGACGCCGAGGTCGTCCCCGAAGACGAAGTAGACGTAGACCGCGAGGACTAGAGGCACGGTCGCAACCCCGAGGGCCGCGTAGCGCACCAGGCGCTCCCCGTCGGGCAAGAGCAGCATTAGTATCGCGCCGAGTAGCGGGATGAGGATGGTTATCGTAGTTATCACAGTCGGGTCCCCACTGCGAAGGCGGCGATAGTTGCCAGGGCGATCAGACCGACTACGATCGCAGCGTACTGAGCCCCTACTATGACCCCGATGATCAGGACGCTCAGCAGTATGAAGAGCGCGTAGTTCTGGACCCCGCCACTCTGGAGCCGCTGCAGCAGCCCGCCCGTCTCCAGAGTGCCGCGTCCCACCCCGCCCACGAGACCACCGATGACGTTACGGTCGAATCTTCGGGTCGCCTCTCCGAGCCACATCGCGGACCTCACGAACGTAGCACCGTAGAGCGCGTCGAAGTACCATCCCTTGTCCAGGAACGTGTACAGCCAGGAGAATCTGGCCGCAAGCTCCCCTGCCCGCTCGGGCCTCGCGACGTAGAGCGTGTAGGCGAGCCCAATCCCGAGTAGCCCGGCGACGACCGAAACCCCGCCGAGCACAAAGCTGAACGCGTGCGCTTCGAGGCCGAGCGTCGACGCAGCGAACTCGCTCGGCCGCACAAACTCGCTGAAATAGTCCCTTACGGGGAGGCCGAACCCTTCCGGTATCCCCACCCAGCCGCTCACGATGGCGAAGAAGGCCAGGATCATCATCGGACCCGTCATGATCCCCGGCGACTCCGCAGCCTCGCGGGCCGGCTCGGTGCGCGGCTCGCCGGTGAAGGCGAGGAAAATGGCGCGGAATATGTAGAACGCTGTGAGGAAAACGGTCAGTAGCGCCATGCCGAAGAGCAGATAGTAGTGCTCCTCGTAGGCCGAGGCGACGATCGCATCTTTAGACCAGAAGCCGGCGAAGGGGAAGATCCCCGAGAGCGAGAGCCCCGCTATGAGCATGGTCCAGAACGTGATGGGCATCCTGCGCCTGAGTCCACCCATCTCGAAGAGGTTGTAGGAGTCCATCGCGTAGATGATGCTGCCGGCGCAAAGGAACAGGAGGGCCTTGAAGAAGGCGTGGTTGTAGAGGTGGAAGATGCCGGCTGTATAGTTACCCAGTCCGAGGCCTAGCATCATATACCCGAGCTGCGAGACGGTAGAGTAGGCGATCACACGCTTTATGTCCTTTTTGACCAGCGCCATTGTCGCCGCCATCAGCGCTGTAAAGCCGCCGATGTAGGCCACGACTAGCATGGCCGTAGGGCTCTGGACGAAGATGTCGTAGGTGCGCGCCACGAGGTAGACGCCCGCAGCGACCATGGTGGCGGCGTGGATCAGGGCGCTCACGGGAGTAGGTCCCTCCATAGCGTCGGGGAGCCACACGTGCAACGGGAACTGCGCGCTCTTGCCGACCGCGCCTATAAAGACGAGTATCACGGCCGTGGTGAACAGGGAGCCACCGATAAACCCGGCCTGGGCAGCCTCCGAGATGTCCGTGAAGGCCGTCGAGCCTGTGGTAGCCCAGAAGATGATGATCCCGACGAAAAGTGCGGCGTCACCGATTCGGGTCACTACGAAAGCCTTGACCGCGGCGTCGCGGGCGGAAGGTTTCTCGAACCAGTGTCCGACGAGCAGGTAGGAGCAAAGGCCCACCAGCTCCCAGAAGACGTAGAGCTGGATGAAGTTCGGCGCAAGCACGAGCCCGAGCATCGAGGCAGTGAACAGGTTTAGCATCGCGTAGTACCACGCGAAGCGTTTGTCGCCCTCCATGAAAGCGCCTGAGTAGAGCTGGATCATGAGGCTCACGAAGCACACCACGACGAGCATCACCGCGGCGAGGCCGTCGATATACACTCCCATCGGGAACGAACCGCCCTGGCCGAGATCTATCCAGTTCACCGAGAACTCTATGGGCGCCCCGCCCCCGGGGACGATGCCGGCCACGAACAACAGGGCGAAGACCGAGAAGACCAGCGAGATGGTCACCCCGAGTATGGCAACGTACTGCGCATTCTCCTTGAGGAGGCGTCCTGTGAGGACCAGCACGAGGAAGACCAGCGCGGGGAGCGTTGGTATGGCCGTGATGATCAACTGTTGGCCTATGGTCTGCACGAGTTCCCTTCTAGCCCCTCATGGAGGTAACTTCGTCCACGTTGACGGTCCGCCGCGAGCGGAACACGGCGAGCACGATAGCGAGCCCCACGGCGATCTCCGCCGCGGCTATAGCGATCACGAGCACGGCGTAGCTGACGCCGAGTCCTCCTGCGTTCGGGAGGTAGTCAGCGAAGGCGACGAGCGTGAGATTGACGGCGTTGATCATAAGCTCCACGCACATGAAGATTACGACGGCGTTGCGCCGGATCAGGGCTCCCCACGCCCCGATGGCGAACATGAGCGCCCCCACCACGAGATAACCATCCAGCGGCGGCGTCGCCGTCAACGCCTCTACGACCTGCTGCACCTGCGGCGGCACTACTCCTCCACCCC
>DASTKM010000225.1:0-11097 GCA_035715885.1 Rubrobacter sp. | reverse complement strand
CTGAACCGCATCCAGAGCCTCTCGAACAGGGAGCGCGAGGAGACATTGAGGGAGGCGGAGACGATGGTCGGGATGGCGGATGCAGCCATCAAGGAACTTGAGTCGGTCCTCGGAAACAGGCGGGTCAACCTTCCCGAAGAGCACGCCGTTCGCTTCGCCCAGGACGTCTTCCTCTACCTCAGAGATCAAGAACAGAAGGTCAAGGAGGCCCTCCGCGAACCCGCCTCCAGGGACGCTGCGGAAGGCTGATCTCGAAAACCCCCTAGCGCAGCCGCTTTTCGAGCATTGCGCGGGTAGGGATAATCTCATAATCGTCGAGATACCGCTCCAGCACACGTTCTAGATCCTTCATCCGGCGCTGCTCTATCTCGGGATGTTCGATAGAGATTCTGACGACTTCCTCGTCGTGTACGGACTGTATTTCGAGTACACCTTCTCGTGCGGAGAGCAGGATGTCCGTGATTACGGCTTCGGCGGCGACGGCCAACTCGTTCAACCTTCCGCCGCCGAGCCCCGCGACGGCCCCCCTCCAGGCGATAAAGTGGCGGGCCTCGCCCGCGCGGGCGAGGTCGGCGGGCACCTCTCTCCTGTTGGTCGAGGCATCCACCCTTAGAGGGTACAACGTACAACCGTTCTGGACGCCCCTCGTATAGACTCTGTGGGAACTACGCGCCCCGGGCGCCTACAGGAGGTTCTGCTACATTGAAATCGAGATCTACAGCGATCTCCGCCTCGCTCACCTTCATACTCACTACGATCCTGCTTACGGGGTGTTCCGAGACGGAGCCAGGCCCGCAAGCCGAAAACACGGCCAATGTCTCGCCGCAGGCTTCCATCCCGGCCGACGAGCCGGTGGCCAAGGTCGCCTCGAAGGTGGGGCCCAGCGTCGTGCAGGTCAACGTCAGGGCGGTGCGAGAGACGCCGCTCGGGATCCAGAGGGGCGAGGGGCTAGGGAGCGGCGTGATCTACCGCTCCGACGGCTACATCGTCACCAACAACCACGTCATCGAAGGGGCCACCGGCGTTAACGTGGCCTTCGCCGACGGCACCATCGAAGAGGCAAGCATAGTAGGTACGGATCCTAACACCGAGATCGCCGTGATAAGGGTGAACCGCAACGACCTTCCGGCTGCCACGTTCGACGATGGAGACGCACCCATCGTCGGCCAGCTCGCGGTAGCCATAGGTAGCCCGTCTGGCTTCGAGTCGACCGTAACTTCCGGCGTGGTGAGCGGTGTGGGCCGCGAGTTCCCCCCCGAGCTGACGAGTGGAGGTCAGGCGGAGCAGAACGCCCTGACTGACCTTATCCAGACCGACGCAGCGATCTCACTGGGCAACTCCGGCGGCGCCCTGGCCGACCGCGACGGCGAGATCATTGGCATCAACGTCGCCTATCTACCTCCTGCCGAGACCGGGGCGGTAGACCTCGGCTTCGCCGTACCTTCTGATACGGCGGTCTCGGTGGCAGACCAGCTTATCGAGGAGGGGGAGGTCACGACTCCTTACCTCGGCGTGTTGACGACAGACCTCAGCCCCGAGGACGCCGGACGGTTCGACCTGCCCATAGATTCGGGCGCGCTGGTGGTGCAGGTCGTACCGGGTAGCCCAGCCAGAGAGGCCGGGGTGCGCAAGGGAGACATAATCACGGCCCTGGACAATGCCAGAATAGTGGGCTACGGGGACCTCCTCGGCGCCCTGCGCGACCATGAGCCTGGAGACAGGGTCATCCTGACGATCTTCCGCAACACACAAGAGAAGAAGCTCGCAGTGACGCTCGGCGAGACGTCGCAGTAGGAAGGGTCGACCCTTCCTTGACCCGCTGTCAGTACCGCGGGCGATAGAATAGCCCCATGGGCCATCACGGACACGACCACACAGCGAACGCGCGTGACGGGAACCGCCGCGCTCTAGCGGTGGTGCTCGTCCTGACCGCGAGCTTCACGGTTGTGGAGGTCATCGGCGGCCTCCTCACGGGGAGCCTGGCCCTCCTCGCTGACGCGGGACACATGCTCTCGGATAACGTCTCGCTCGGGGTCGCCCTTTTCGCAGCCTGGTTGGCAGGGAGACCGGCCACACCGGAGAAGAGTTTCGGCTACCGTCGGGCCGAGATCCTGGCAGCCCTGGCGAATGGGATCACGCTGGTGGCGATCTCTATCTGGGTCTTCGTGGAAGCCTACGCCCGCCTCAGAGAGCCGGCTGAGGTCCTCGGCACACCGATGCTGGCCGTCGCCACGCTCGGGCTCCTCGTCAACGCGGCCGGCGCTACCATCCTCTACAGGTCAGGTAGAGGGAGCCTGAACGTGGAGGGAGCCCTGCGCCACGTACTCGCCGACGCCCTTGGTTCGGTCGGCGCGATGGTCGCCGCCGCCATTATCATCCTCACCGGCTGGCGCTACGCCGACCCCCTGGTCAGCGTGGCCATCGGGTTCCTGATCTTGGGCAGTTCCTGGACACTCCTCAGAGACTCGACCAACATCCTGCTCGAAGCGACGCCCCGCGGCCTGAACGCCGGGGAAGTCGGCCAGAAAATGGCAGCCGCCGAAGGCATAATCGAGGTCCACGACCTCCACATCTGGACTATCACCTCGGGCTTCCCGGCCCTCTCCGCCCACGTTCTCGTCGGCAGGCACGAAGATTGCCACGCCCGCAGGCGCGAACTCGAAGAACTGCTCACCAACGAGTACGGGATCTCCCATACTACCCTCCAGGTCGACCACGTGGGCGACCATCACACCAACCTCCGCTTCCCCTCCCGCCTCGACTGATAGCGCCGTGCGGAAGGTCGAACCCTTCCGCACAGGAAGGCTACAGGTGACACTAATCCCACTTGTGCCAACGTATCAACGAGAGTTAGAATGAAAGTATGAACGATGAGCGCTGCGATCTATTGTGTCTTGACGTCCCGCGGGCCGAGGCGATACGCGTGGGGCTGCCAGGGATAGAAGCTGCGGGGGAAGCAGCTGAACGGGCGAGGATGTTCTCGGACCCGACTCGGCTCGTGCTTGCGGCGGCTCTTGGGGAAGGTGAGGAGCTGTGTGTTTGTGATCTGGCCTGGATCTCCTCTCGCGCTCAGAACCTAGTCTCCCACCATCTGAGGCTGCTCCGTTCGCACCGCTTGGTCACATCCCGGAGAAGTGGCAAACTGGTCATGTACTCGCTTACGGAGGAGGGGAGGTCGCTCCTGCACGCCGTGTTGGGAGAGAAGGTGATCTCGTGAGTGGCCAGCCACTCCAGATGTCGCGCAAGCTACCAGGGATAGGCGAGCGGGAACGGCTGGTCAGGAGGGCGAAGCTCCTTGCCTGGCTCGGCGTAGGCTGGCATGGTGTGGAGGCGGCGATCGCTGTCGGCGCTGGGGTCGTCGCCGGGTCCATCGCGCTCATCGGTTTCGGGGCCGACTCGCTCATCGAATCGCTAGCAGGGGTCATCCTCCTCTGGCGGTTCGCCGCCGCGCGCGCCTCATCGGAGAGTGCGGAGCGGAGCGCCCAGAAGCTCATCGGCGTAAGTTTCTACCTCATAGCGGCCTACGTCGGCTTCGAGGCAGTGAGGAGTCTACTCTCCGGCGCGCGGCCTGAGGCCAGTTGGATGGGCATAGGCCTCGCTGCTGTCACGCTGGTGACCATGCCCCCGCTCGCCATCGCCAAGGCCCGCGTAGGCGAGAAACTCGGTTCTTCGGCGACGAGGAGTGAAGGCCAGCAGAACATGCTCTGCGCCTACCTCTCCGCGGCCCTGCTCGTCGGGCTCGGCGCGAACGCGCTCTTCGGCCTGTGGTGGGCCGACCCCGTCACGGCGCTCCTCATCGCGGGCGTTGCCGTGAAAGAGGGTCGCGAGTCGTGGCGCGGCGAGAGCTGCTGTACTGCGCCGGTCGTCACTGGCGAGAACTGCGAAGACGACTGCTGCCGATAAATATGAATTCCGTGGACCCCAACCAGCGACGGTGAGTCCTATCGGGCGACTCAAGCGGTGGGCGCTGAGGCTC
Organism: Rubrobacter sp.; assembly: GCA_035715885.1. Taxonomy (GTDB): domain Bacteria; phylum Actinomycetota; class Rubrobacteria; order Rubrobacterales; family Rubrobacteraceae; genus Rubrobacter_D. The sequence continues at coordinate 7,121 of DASTKM010000225.1, read as the reverse complement.
AAGGTCGAAGTCTACGCGCTGTATCTGGCCTACAAAGACCCGAGGGTGCCGTGGTATGCGCGGGCTTTCGCCGCGGTCGTGGTCGGGTACGCCTTCAGTCCCATAGACCTGATACCAGATCCGATCCCTGTCCTCGGGTACCTCGACGATCTCGTCATCATCCCGCTCGGGGTCGCGCTCGCGATTAGAATGATTCCACCCCAAATCCTCGCCGAGTGCCGCGAAGAGGCGCGTGATGCGAAGGACAGGCCGGTCAGCAAGATGACTGCCATGGTAGTGGTGGCCGTGTGGATCTCCCTCGCGGCGTTGACCGTATGGCTCGTGGCGCGGGCGTTCTGAAAGCTCTCGGAGAAGCGGGTTGCATGTGCTACGATCTCACCGCGGACTAGAAAGAGGAAAATTTTGGCAAAGAGAAGCGGAAGAAGCAGCGGGTCGGATGGCTCCAGAAGGACATACCTGATAGTAGGCGCGGTTATCGTCGTGTTCGTAGCAGGGTTCATCGCCCTCGCAGTGCTCGACGCCAGACAGCAGTCTGGCGGCGCCGCTTCTGAGGACGTAAAGACCTACGATGTGGGTCCGGCCGGAAAGCACACCGGAGGCGAGGTGGACTACGAGCAGAGTCCGCCCGTTGGGGGGGCGCACAACCCTGTCTGGCAGAACTGCGGCTACTATGACAAGCCAATCCGCGACGAGAGTGCCGTACACTCCCTGGAGCACGGCGCGGTCTGGATCACCTACTCCCCAGACCTCCCGCAGGACCAGGTAGACGAGCTGCGTGGCATCGCAGAGAGCCAGTCCTTCGTCCTGGTCAGCCCCTATCCCGACCTGCCTAGTAACACCCCTGTGGTTGCCTCGGCCTGGGGCAAGCAAGTAGGCCTGAGCGGAGCGGACGACCCCGACCTGGAGAGCTTTATCCAGGCCTACCAGCAGGGCCCCCAGACCCCGGAGCCAGGCGCCGTCTGTACCGGCGGCACGAGCGCGACGCTGTAGGGCTGCGCGGAAGGATTGACCTTCCGCACAGCCCGGCATCAGGCAACAGCTTTTCTCTACGAACAGAGCTGAGGACTAGAGTAGGCGATGTGTACCATCTTGTTGATCCGTAGGTTCTGGAAGGGCTTTGAGATAGTGTTCGCGTTATCCTACGCACTTGCGCGATCGGCCTACGGTCTCACGTGACACCTGAAGCCTGACTTCAGTCCCGCCGTACGACGCCCTGGCGCCAGGCGTAGACTGCGGCCTGGGTACGGTCTGCGAGGTGTAGCTTGGAGAGGATGTTCGAGACGTGGCTCTTGACAGTCTTCTCGCTCAAGTAGAGGCGGCCTGCGATCTCCGAGTTGTGCAGTCCTTCGGCGATCAACTTCAGCACCTCGAGCTCCCTGTCGGAGAGGTCGTGGAAGACGTTTGGCTCGGCGCGCCTGGCTCCGTGGAGCTCCCTGACCACGCGTGCAGCCACCCGCGGGTGCAGCACGGCCTCGCCAGCGGCGGCCTTGCGGACGGCTTCGGCGAGTTCGTGCGGGCCGATCTCCTTGAGGACGTAGGAGAGGGCGCCGGCCCGGATAGCAGGGAAGATGTGCTCGTCGTCGTGGTAGGAGGTTAGCATGACGACGTTCGTGCGCGGCGAGCTCGCAACGAGTCGCCGGGTCGCCTCGACGCCGTCCATCCCTGGCATGATGAGGTCCATCAGGGCGACGTCGGGGGCGTGCTCCGCGGCGAGCCTCACGGCCTCCTCCCCGCTCTCGGCCTCGGCGACCACGCTGATATCGCCTTGCGTCTGCAGAAAGGCGCGCACCCCCTGCCGCACCAGCGCGTGATCGTCCACCAGCAGGACCGTGATCGGCTCGCTCATAAGTCTTCGCCTTTCTTCTCCTGTACCGGACAGAAGCATTCCACCAGCGTCCCCTTGCCAGGCGCGCTCTCCACGTTGACGTGTCCGCCGAGCCTTACCAGCCGCTCGCGCATGCTCTGCAGACCGAAGCCTCCGCCCGGGTTCCGCGAGGGGTCGAAGCCGCGGCCGTCGTCGGCGACGCGCAGGGTGATGGCATCTGTGGCGTAGGACAGGTCCACCTCAGCGTGCCCGGCTCCGCTGTGCCTGGCGACGTTGGCCAGCGCCTCCTGGGCGACGCGGAATAGCGCCTGTTCTACCTCCAGAGGCACCCTACGCTCGCCCCGGACCCGAAAATCAGCCCGGATCTCGGCTCCTTCCGACCAGCGGACGACGTACTCGCGTAGCGCCGCCGCGAGGCCTTTCCCTTCCAGGGCCGCAGGACGCATCTCCTGTATCAGGACGTTGAGCTCTTTCTGGGCCTGGCGTACCAGTTCGTCTGCCTGGGAGAGGTGAGACTCAGCCGAGCCCACGTCCTTCTCGATCAGGGCGCGGGCCGCGGCGATCTGGAGCGAGGTCGCGAAGACCTGCTGTTTGACGGAGTCGTGCAGGTCGCGGGCGAAACGGTTGCGGGCCTCTAGCGTCGCAAGCTCTCCCCGCGCCTGGAGCAGGTTTTCTAGCTCGGCCGCCATGCTGTTGAGCTCTCGCGAGAGCTGGCCGAGCTCATCCCTCGAGCGGTCCTTCGTCGTCACGGAGAAGTCGCCCCTGCTCCAGGACCGGGCTGCGCGGACGAGTCGCCCTATGCGACGGGTCAGGCTCCAGGCGGTAAAGAAGCCGAAGAGCGCACCCAGAAAGGCGGCCGGTATCGTCAGGAAGATCGCGCCGATCCCCACCGTGATGAGGAGCGGCGCCGTGAGGTTCGGCAGCCGCAGCGTGCCGACAAGAACCCCGGCGACCCGGCCCTTCTTGCCCTCTATGGGCGTGACGGTTACGACCTGGCCCTCGACGTTGGAAGAGAGTTGGCCTGAGTTCTCCTCGCCGTCGAATGCGGCGTTCACCAGCGGCTTGAGGCCGGAGATGCTGCCCGCGTCGAACCGCCTGCCTTCGGGGAAGCCTTGCATCTCAGGGACGGAGACCAGCAGGCGGCGTCTGTCGTCGACTACGAGGAGAGCGCCCTGGTCCGCCGCGTAATTGCTCGGGCTCACGGGTGGCGGCGGGGGCCTATCGGCCCCCCGCACTCCGGAACTATCGGCGAAGCCCACTAGTCTCTCTCGTATGGCTTCCGTGTCCGGCGGATTCTGGTTCAAGGGTCTCTCGAGACGCGGCGCCACTTCGTCTCGGAAGTTCTGCACCACCAGCCTCGGCAACAGAGGCGAGTTCAGGAAGGCGACCAGTGCGCCGGCCAGGATCAACTCCAGCGCGAGCAGCGTCACCGCGGCCACGAGCGTGTAGCTGAGCGTCAGCTTCCACCGCAATCGCCGGAGCGCGAAGATCTCACCCATCATCGGACGTGCCTATTCTCATGACTCAAGCCAGTTTAGTACCGTGCGAGATATAGCGCATCGGCCCGCGGATGCAACGATGCTCGGTCCCGAGGCCGAAAGGAAGGTCCGCACGTACCCCGCTTAGAATCAGGCCTCCCTACTCGTAACGCAACGCTTCGGCAGGATAGACCCTGGAGGCCTGGCTGGCAGGGAGGAAGGTCGTGAGCAGCGAGGCGAAGTAGGCGAGGCCCACGATAACGCCCAGGGTGCTCCATGGCACCGTGTAGCGGATACCGGAGATCTGCTCCTCAAAGGAGTCAACGATCCCGACCGAGAGCGCGGCGCCCAAAGCCACGCCGAGCCCGATGCCGAGCAGGGCCACGAAAGACGACTCTATGAGGAAAGCGAGCCGCACCTGTCCCCGCTGGAAGCCAAGCGCCCGGAGCATACCGATCTGCTGCCTTCTTTCGACCACGGAGCGGGCCGCGATCACGCCGAGGGCAGCGATGCCTACCAGGAGGCCTAGACCCATGAAACCCATGAGCAGGTTGTTGAAGAGTCCCTGCGAGGCCGAACCGTCTTCGATCTCTTTCTTTATCGCGACGGCCTGAAGGCCGTTCTGGGCGAAGGCTTTCTCCAGGTCTTTCGCGACGGCCTCCGAATTCACCCCGTCTGCCAACCTGAACTGGTAGCTCTGCGCAGGCAAGGGAGATCCCGCGAGGTCATCAACGGTCGCCCGCGAGGACGTCACGCCCGGCGCGAAGAACGCCGTGTCTTCGAGCACCCCGATCACGTGCAGGTTTCGCGTCCTCCCAGACTGAGGATCCTCAACCTGTATGTAGAGGTCATTGGGGAGCTTTGGGTCTTCACCGTAGAAGCCCGAGAGTGTTATCGGAGGTTCCTCATCGCCGACAAAGTTGGACCTGCTGGGTGCGAGATCCGACGAGATAACCGCGGTGTCCTTCTCGGTCCGCAGCGCGGTCCAAACTTCGTTCGCTGTGTCGTACTCGGCGACGGTAGACTTGAACCCGTAGCCGACATTCTTGGTGTAGCCTCCGTCCACTCCCTGCAAGAACAGGCTCTGCGGTTTCCGGCTCGTGTCCTTCTGCTTCGCGTCCACGGAGAGCCCGGTGAGGGTGCCGACCGCGGTGAAGTCGGCGGCGTGCACGCTCTTCTTATCTTTCAGAGCCTCGTTCATGTCCGGGATGGGGGCTGCGTAGCCGGCGTCGGCGCGCACGTCGAAGCCGCCGGAGAGACGGTCCGTGTCCTCGAAGATGGAACCGAAGGCGGCCGTTATGAAGCTCATCGTCACGATGGTAAAGACGACGAGGGAGAACATGGCGAGGGTCATGCCGGTACGAAAGCGGCTGTGCATCGGGTAGGACACGGCGGCCCTGAGGACGGGCGGCATGCCGCGCAGCCAACCGAACAGGGCAACGACGGCGCCGAGGAGCAGGTCGGAGTTGTAGATTATGATCCACACGCCGGCGAGCACGATCATTACGCCCGAGATAAAGAAGAGGTCTATGCCTTCTGTCATTCCGCTCGGCGCGAACGAGAAGGGCAGGAGCCAGAGTCCGAGCAAGAGCGTCCCTGCCACCGTGAAGGAGATCCGTTCGGGCACCCGCAGCACACGGGCCGCGAGAGCGGTCCCGACGATGATGAGCGAGAGCCCCAGCATGTACAGGCCCATTTGCTCCGCCTGAAGGCCCTGCCAGACCAGGCCTGCCCCGGCGAGCGGGGTCGTAAGCGCGAAGAGGATGCCCTTGACACTGCGGCCCTTCCTGTCAGGCTCCGGTATGTCGCGTATGGCCCTTACCACGTTCAGGCGGCTCACCCGCCAGGAGGAGATCAGGACGACCGCGAACGTGAGCACCATGCCGAGGCAGAACGCTATGACCACGTTCTCGGGGTTTGTGGCGAAGGAGATCTCGAAGCCAGAGCCTGCGAACGCTTTGCCGATTACGCGCACCATCAGCCACCCTACCCCCACGCCGGCGACGCTCCCGAGGGCGCTCGCGAGCAAGGCGTAGAGTGCCCCCTCGAAGGCGAACATCCGCATCAGGTGCCCCCTGCGCATCCCGACAGCGCGCGCTATACCGAGCTCGTGTTTGCGCTCCGCGGCGAGCATGACGAAGATCAAGAAGATCAAGAGCACGCCCGCCCCGACAGAGAATTGCCCGAAGAGGAGGAAGATGCTCGTGAAGGTTTCCCCACCCTCGTCGGCCTGATCTATGGCCTCCTTCTTGACGGGCTCGGCCTCCAGGTCGTTCTCCTCGAGGAGCACTCTGAGGGCGTCCCTGGTGGCGCCGCTGCCTGCGGCACCCTCGATGGCAGGGCCCTTGTGGGTGATGAGGACGGCGTTGATCTCGCCCTCCTCCCCTATCCGCTCCTGTAGCCTCTGCAATGGCATGACCATCGAGGTCGAAGAGGCCGGATTCGCCCCGCTCTCGTAGACGCCAGCCACGGTTAGTTCCGAAGGCCGCGGAACGGGCAAAGCACCAGGAACCGCGGCAGCGGCCGGAGGTGCGTTCGGGGCGGCGGTAGCTCCGGATCTCTGGGCGAAGGTGGCCTCGATCACATCCCCTTCCCCAACGTCGAGTCCTTTCGCGGCGTCGGCGCTCAGATAGATTTCGTTCTTGCCGAGATCGGTCGGGTCGAGCTTCTTGCCCGAGGAAGTGGTGAGCCTGTCGAAGCCCTTCATGGAGCTTTCGTCTACCCCGAGCACGTCCGTGCTCGGTTCGCTCAGGTCGCTGCTCCTGGCCGTTACAGGAACGGTCTCGATGGCGGCGGGAGCCACGCCCGAGACGTGATTCTCGTCAGAGAGCCGGTCGCGCACCTCGCCTGCCACCTCCGCATCGAAGTAGCTGGCACGTTCTGAGGATGTGTCCCCGAACTGCTGCTGGCCTGAGGCGCCTGAGCCATCGGCCTGCACCTGAACGTCGACCTGGCCCAGGTTCTCCAACGACTGGACGCGGAGGGAGTTGGTCAGGGTGTCTCCCGTGGTAAAGGAGGCGGAAAAGAGCATAGTCGCGAGCATCAGGCCGAGCACGACGAGGATGGTCTGGGTCCGGCGGCGCGGCAGGTTACGGGCCGCCATCCTGAAGGAGACGCGGTTGCGGAGGGCGGCGAGACCGAGGATCAGGGCTCCTGCTCCGAAGATGGCGAGGAGAATCCACATTAGTTGCTGCGCCGGGACGCCGAAGAGCTCTTCCACTTACTCTCCCTTCCCGTTCGACTCGTCGCTCGCGATGCGGCCGTCGCGCATGCGGATCGTGCGGTGCGCCCTGGCCGCGACCGCGGCGTCGTGGGTGACCAGGACGAAGGTCTGCTGATCCTGCTCGTTCATCCTGACCAGGAGGTCCATGATCCCTTTCGAGGTCTCCGAGTCCAGGGCGCCGGTTGGTTCGTCGGCCCAGACTATGGCCGGGTTGTTCACGAGCGAGCGGGCGACGGTTATGCGCTGTTGCTGGCCACCGCTCATCTCGGCCGGACGTTTCTTGGCCTGACCCGCGAGCCCCACCATCTCGAGGGCGTCCTGCGCCCACTGGCGAGCCTTTTTCGGCTTCCTGCCGGCGACCAGGAGCGGAAGCTCGATGTTCTCGATCGCCGAGAGGACAGGGATCAGGTTGTAGGTCTGGAAGATGAAGCCCATCTTCTCGGCTCTAAAGCGTGTCCGCCTCCTGTCGGACATGCCCTTTATGGACTCGCCGTCCACGTAGACCTCGCCGTCGGAGAGATCGTCGAGGCCGGAGAGGACGTTCAACAGCGTGGTCTTCCCGGATCCGGAAGGGCCCATGATGGCGACCATCTCC
>DASTKM010000224.1:0-8594 GCA_035715885.1 Rubrobacter sp. | reverse complement strand
GGTTGAAAGCGTTAATGCCTCCGTGGCGAACTCCCCACGCTGTTGCGAAGAACACGAGGGCCGGTGGTCGCATTGGAGTGTATCCGCAGGAGGGCTAATGATCCTCGTCAAGGTGCCGGAGCAGGAACACGGCGTCCTCTGGGGAGGAAAGAATCGGACATGTTTTCGCGACATCGAACCACGCGCACGCTCCAACATCCTCTGCGCCCCGGTTAGCTCGATGATTGTATGCTTCGAACAAGAACATACGAATGTGCTTCACTACGCCCGATGCTCTTCGGGTCGATCGGCGATAGCTACCCAGATCCCGGCGAAGGCTGAGCCGTTGTTCCGGTTCCCTCCCGAATCTCAGATCGCGGCAGAAATCGCCGATTCAAAGTGGGAGGATTGGGGACCGCCTATAGGTTAGTCCTGGTCTGATGGGCAAGGAGCACTCTGGCATTGTTCCCCGGATGCAGAACCATTCCGCCTGCGCTTGGTTCTTCGGAACTCATCCGGTTCGTCGAGAGAGAGTGCCGCCTCTTTGGCTCGTAGATTGCTCGCTGTTCGACATCCCGTCAACCTTTTCCTCCACGGTACCCAGCTGCTCACGCCTCAACCTTGCAGCCGGTGGCCAAGTTAATTACCGGGTACTGGTATCGGCAACACGACGTGGCAACCGCCAGCGAGCCAACACCGGTTGTGGCCAATCATACCGGAATGGCCGTCTCCCGCCTGCTACTGTGGTGTACCCTATCCGACGTTTCCCTCCCCCACACAGGCTGCCTCGAGGAGGTCCTCCGGGATGAACCCGAGATACAGCCCGTTCATCGCGGCGGACGCTTTGGCCTCCGGGAAGTTGTGGATGGTCCATCCGCAGACGAACGCTACATCCTTGTCGTGGATCTTGGTCTGCTTCAATTCCGTGCGGCGCAGCCGGCGGAAGCCGTGGAACCGGGTCCGCTCCAGCTTGGCGAGTCTATGGCCGCGCTCCCGCGCCAGGGCTTCACACGCAAGCCACCACTTCTCCGGCAGGTCGATGTAGAGGCACCGGGTGTCGTTGTGCTCGCTCGGGTAGAGCGGGGCGTCGTGGAGGAGGCCGAGTGCCTCCCAGTGATGCTCCAGGTACCGGTTGATCTCCGCGCGGTGCGCAGGCCCGAGCGGCACGACCCGGTCGTACTGGACCACCTCCTCCTCGCCAGACGCGCCCTGCTTCTGGACCTCCCACCTGCGGTAGATCGCGCCATACCGGCTGTAGAACTCTGCCACCTGGCGAATCTGGTCCGGCGCCACGTACTTACACTGCGAACGGTGTAACGCCTCCTCGATCTCCTCCGCCGTGAGCAGCAGGTCGGAGCGCAGCATCTGGCAGATTGCGCCGAGCCGGTGGCCCGTCCACCGTGCGTCGGCGAGAATCAGGCGGAAGCGGCCGGTCGCATCGATCTCGTCAGCGAAGTCGAGCATGACCAAGTAGCGGTCGTGTGTGAGGATGGACACGCGCGCCACGCCCTTCTTCGGCATTCTCACGCGCGCGAACGGGTCGTGCGGCAGCAGCCACGTCCCGGGCTTCCGGGGGTGCTTCCGCCCCATCGCCCAGCGGAAGATCCGGCGGAGCATCACCATCATCGTCCGGCAGGTCGTCTTGCCTGCGCGGTGGAACTGCCGCTGCCGACCATCAGGGAGGTCGAACCGCAGTCCCCGCCCCCGCGCCTCGACCAGTCGGTCACACGCCTCCTGGTCCCAGGCGTCAATCTCGAACTTGCGACCGAGCACGGCCTCCGCGACGTCCATCACCCTGGTCATATCCCGCTGGTACTTGGGCCGCAGGTTGGCGAACTCTGTGGACTGCCGGTACTGGTCGAAGACGAACCCGATGGTGGTTCCGGTCGCGAGGACTCCGCTGCTGGCCAGCTCCGTGGCGAACCGGCTCTTCGCTAGCGCCTTCTCCTCCAGAAACGCTTCGGCCCAGACGACCGCATCCTCGGGCACGAAGTCGCTGTCCGGCAAGGGGAGACCGGCGTCACCCGCCTCACGTGGGATAACGCGCTTCTCGCGGGCTCCGTCCGGTGGATTGTAATCGAACATGATGCGGGCGCGACCAGTCTCGCGCCGGAGGGTGAGGCGCTCGCCCATTCTTTCGACGACGTGGGGAAACTCGAAGGCCGTAGGCAGCCTAGAGTGGTGGAACTCGGAGGTGGGATCCTGCTGCATCTCGATCTCGAAGGGTGGTCAGTGATGGTGGGATGAAGGGAGGGCGGAGGTCCCCCAGGAGACATTTATCCAGCGCGGCGTACCTGTCGGGCAGTCTCCCGGGCTTGCTGACGGATCTGCTCCCGCCGGGACTCCTCCGCGCTGTCGGGCACCTCCGTGGCGAGTTGGAGGATGCGGGGGAGGCGCGATTCGTCCGGGGCGCTCGCTTTCGTTGGCAGGTCGCCCTTGCGGTACCTGGGGCGGTACTTGCTGCCCCGGTTCGGGATGGTTCTCCTCAGCTGGTCCTTCCCCAGTCCGCTGAACGCGGCAGCCTCATCGGCATCGAGGAACTCGTCCAGTTCGGCCTGGATCGCTTCCTCCAGTTCGGTAACCATGCGCCGGATGACACCGCCCATGCGGTGGTCCTGGAGCTCGTCCTCAGCGCTTCGGACGCGAGCGTGCCAGCGCTCGATCAGTTGTCGGATCTTGGACGGGACCTTCGTGTTCATCGGAGTTCGTGTTGGACAGGATCTGAGGGTGGGGTGGCCGCAGGCGCGAGGGTGTCTTCACCGTACTGCCCTGGAGCTGCACGGTGTGATGACCGGGAGGCGCGGATGTGCCTGGTGGGTTGCTACTGCTGCGGTGGTTGAGAAGCTGTGCCGTTGCCGCCTGGCATTCGGCGGCATGCCTCGTTGAACTGCTTCAGGAGCAGCCTCCTGAGGTATGCCCGGTGTGCGACGGAGATCTCGGCGAGGTTCACCTCCGCGCTCCATCGCCCGTCCGGGGAGAGCTCGCTGTTCACGGCACCCCTGATCCGCTCACGCTCCCCGTCGTCCTTCACTCCGTCCGCGGACATACCGCCATTCATGACCTCCCGCAGTCGGAGCGCCACATCAGCCTCGGTACCGCCGTGGAAGACATACCGGATCTGCTCCCGGGCGAGCCGGTTCAGGAGGTCGATATCCAAGTCTTCGTTGACTCCCGCGAGAGCGAACACCTCGGGCGTCACGACCTCGGCGGCTCGCCGGAACTCGGAAACGTCCGACTGGTGCCAGCCTGTCCACTGCGAGAACATCCGCCCCGTGACGGACTCGCCCCAGACGGCGATGAGGTATCGGACGTCACGGATCCTGTCCCAGCGCCGGTAGCGAGGGGTGTGGCACCGGGATACGATGGTCCAGACTGCGGCCCGCGCGGTGTCGACCTCGACGACGAGGAGGCGTGCGTGCGTCCATCGGAGCATGCGCGCAGCCTCCAACAGGCGCCCTCCCTCGAGCAACTCGTATTTCCCGTCCTCCAGGCGTCGGGCCGGTAGTGGGGGGAGCGGCCGCCCGGGCGCACGCAGACTGGCAGCGAGGCGGGTCAGGGACCGCGGCGTGGAGACCACACTCGCTTGGTGGGCCGGGAGGACGATCTCATCCAGAGGCACCAACTCGACCACGCCGTGCGCCCAGACCGGCACACTCGCGGCAGGCTCATCGCCGTCGCTGACGTCCATCTCTGGTGCAGGATCAGCAGGAGTGGCGGCGTGTTCCTGCTGCGGGTGCTCGTTTCCCTGCATCGCTGGAGGCGCCTTCGGATCACTGATTCCGGGCAGACGAGGGGGGAGACCGAGGGGGAGCTCCCAAGCGTCGGTGTCCTGTGGGAGCTCCCTTGCCCCATGGGCATCGGGTGACTGCGGATCTGGAGCGGTCGAACTCATGGGTTCCTCGCGGAAGGTCAGGGTCACGTGGTACTGGCAGGGCCACGCTCGGATGCGGGCCTGCAACGGCATACCCCGCATCCCCAGGCACAGCAGGCTGGCCGGACTCGACATGATAGCCAGATCATGCATTTGTCCCTTTCCAAAGCGTATTTTCCGACTCCCTTTCTTTTCTACGCAGCGAATTGTTTGTCACCCAATCAGTTGTGACGCACTCAGATGTTTAGGCGGGCCTCCGTAGCCGCAGCGATCCTCCCTGAGTTCAGGATCTTCCCCGAGACGTCCACCGGTCTCTCTCAATTGTCACGATACTTACCTACTTCTTCGCTTTCCGGCGCCGAGGCGGCTTTGTCTCCACCATGTCTTCCTTCAGCAACCCCATCTCCATCAAGGAGGAATAGGTGGTCTCACCGACGACGACGTGGTCCATCAGGGGGATGTCGAGCAGTTCACCTACCATCAGGAGCATGGAGGTCACCCGGATGTCCTCGTCGCTCGGCGCGGGCTCGCCCGACGGATGGTTGTGTACGAGGACCAGACTCGACGCGTTGCTGAGGATCGCCGCCTTGAACACTTCGCGCGGATGTACCACACTGTGGTCGAGGGTACCGACCGAGATGGTATGCAGGCCGAGGAACCGGTTCTGCGTGTCCAGGAAGATGGCGACCAGGTGCTCCCGGTCGGAGTCGCCGACGTAGGCGCGGAAGAGATCGGCGGCCTCCCGCGGAGTGGCGCAGAGGCGTTTGCTGAATGGTACGGACCCTTCCCGAACCAGTTGGACTTTGTATTTGGGGACGCGATGCACGGATGGCTCTTTCTGATCTTGATGGACGTGCCTTGATCGACAGGTCCGGTGGTAGGAGATATGGGGGGATGCATCAAAGCCCGCCGACCGGGTTCGCCGGTCAGGCGGGCATGGGGGAGGTGCGGCCCGGCAGCCTACCGAACCGGGAGCGAACCGACGCCGCACCGTCTTGTTTCTATGTCTTCTTCCTGTTCGGGACGGAGCTTCGGGGTGGGGAAGGTCTACGCAGCGCCCATGGTTTCGCCGCGCGAAACTGTCGGTGTCCCGTGAGGGCCTTCACGCGCAACCTACGCGGTGATCCGCAGTGAAACTCCAGGTGCCTCGTTGCGCTATGCTGCCGGCCGCGAGCAGGCTGCTCACCGGTTAAAGTCGCCGCGGGTACCCACGTCCGGTTGCAGGCCTCGCCTCGACTTCTCTACCAGCCTCGCGATGTCGGGATATGTAGCCTGCAGTGTCCTCGTCACCGACACAGGCAGCGCCAGCCACTGGTCGGTGATCCTCAGTCGCAACTCGTCCCTGCGCTTCAGCGTCAAAGTCTGTGGGTTCCCTAAACTCTGTCGCCGATCCTCTCTAAGTTCTGTCGCCATTCGGGGTCTTTGAGACCTACCTTGCCGCCGTTCCGGAAGGGCTGCTGATCCCACGGCCGGAGGCGGAGGAGGATGCTTCGGATGATCGACAGACATGCCGTACACGCCCTGCTCCAGGCGGGGCTGCCCACGAAGGACATCGCTGCACAGATCGGGGTGACGCAGCGCACCATCCAGCGCATCGCCAAGGAGCCGCCGGTCCAGGAGAGTGATGATGCTGCGGCCCGTCGCCTACGCGGCGTCGGCCGCCCAGCGGTCCCCGAAGAGGTGCGGCAGCGCGTGCGCTCCCTGATCGCGGCCGATCATGACGCGCCGCCTCTGGAGGTCCTGCGCCAATTGCGCGAGGAAGGCCTCGGGCTGGGCGAGAGCACGTTCTACCGGATCTTCCGCCTGGAGAAGGAGCAGCTTCCCGCGCCGCTCATGGTGCGCTTCGAGGGTGTGGCCGGCGAGTTCGCCCAGTTCGATTTCGGCCAGGCCGACGTGCGGCTCCTGGACGGCCGTACGCACCGGATCCACTTCGCCGCGTACCGGCTCAAGTACTCGCGCTGGGTCTGGGTCGTGCTCGTTCCCGACGAGCGGATCGAATCGCTCGTGCGCGCCCTGCTGCTGTGCTTCGAGCACTCGGGAGGCGTCCCGCTTCGCGTGGTCTTCGACAACCCGAAGACCGTCGTCCTCGGCCGCGACGAGCACGGCCGGCCCCGCTGGAATGCGACACTGGCCCAGGTCGCCATCGACTACGGCTTCACCATCGAGCTCTGCGTCCCCCGCAGCCCCGAGCAGAAGGGCTCGGTGGAGAACCTGGTCGGCTGGGTGAAGAAGAGCTTCTTGCGCGCCCGCCGCTTTGCGGAGTTGGAGCACGACCTGCCGCGCCAGCTCACTGAGTGGCTCGTCGAGGTCAACGAGGAGCGCCCCTCGCGGGCAACGAAGGAGGTCCCCGCTGCGCGCCTGGCCGCCGAGCGAGAGCGGATGAAGCCCCTGGCGGTGCCGCCGACCGAATACGCCCTGCGCTTGCCCGTGCAGGTCGGGCCCACCGCGCTGGTCGACTTCCAGGGAATCCGCTACGCCATGCCGGCCGGGGCCTGCGGCCTTCCGGCCACGCTCCACCTCTACCCCGACCGGGTGCGCATCACCACCGCCGGAGGGCGCTTCGAGGCCACGCACCCGCGCTTTCCCCGCACCGGGCGGACGAGCTACCTGGACGGCCAGCGCTCCGAGCAGCTTGCCGCGGTCGCCGGAGCCCGCAAGCGGCTCTACTTCATGCGCGAGCGGATCCTGGAGCTCGGGCCTGTGGGTGAGGGCTACCTGACCGAGCTGATCCACGCCCGCCCCTTCACCTGGAAGGCCGACGTCGAGCGGCTCTTCATGCTGCTGGAGGAGCTTGGGGAGAGCCGCTTCCTCAAGCTGCTCCAGCGCGCCCTCTTCCAGCGCCTCTACGGCGCGGAGTACGTGGTGCGCCTCGCCGCGGAGGTGGCCTCGTGATGCCGCACGCCGATCTGGACGCCATGCTCACGCGGCTGCACCTGCCCACCATCCGCCGCCTCTACGGCGAGCTCGCCCAGCGCGCCGAGGGCGAGGGGATGAGCTACCGCACCTTCCTGGAGACGCTCTGCGCCGAGGAGATCGCCCACCGGGCCCAGACCCGGATCACGCGCTCCGTGCGCAAGGCGAGGTTTCCCTTCCTACGCACCATCGAGGAATTCGACTTCACCTTCCAGAACTCCATCCGGCTCCAGATGCTGGGCACCCTCCTGGGGCCGGAGATGGTCAGCGAGGGCCGCTGCGCCCTCTTCTCCGGACCGCCGGGCCGGGGCAAGACGCATCTGGCGGTGGCGATCTCCTACCGGGCCATCCAGAACGGCTTCGAGGCACGCTTCACCACGGCCGACGAGCTGATCGGGGAGCTCTCACAGGCGGCGCTCTCGGGACGGCTCGAAGCGGCCCTGGAGCCCTACGTGCACCCGCACGTGCTGGCCATTGACGAACTCGGCTACCAGAGCTACGCCGCCGATGCGGCCAACGTGCTCTTCCGCGTCGTCAGCATCCGCCACCTCAAGCGCCGCTCCACGATCGTCACCACGAACAAGCCTCTGGCGGCGCTCGGGCAGGTCCTGCATGATGCCGATCTCGCCGAGGCGATCCTCGACCGGCTGCTGGAGCGGGGCACGCACTACTCGCTCCGCGGCCACTCCTACCGAACCCGACACCACAAGGAGGAGATCCGCCCGTCCGCGGAAGACGCCGCATAGCTCCGCCCGAGGGCGACAAAGTTTAGAGAGAAACCGCGACAGAATTCAGAGAACCCACAAAGTCCATTCCCGCGGCGATTTCCGATCCGCCACGAGCCGGTCCCTTCGTTCCTCCGCCTCGATCCGCCTGCGCTCCAGCCGGGTCAGCTCCTGCGCGAGCCGGGCTCCCGCCTCAGCCGCACGCGGCGCTGCCTCCCGAGCAGCCTGGTCGTCCGACCGCAATCCGAATGCGGTCTTCCTCACCCGCAGTGCGCCGATCCGCTCGGGCCTATCCCGGAGGGTTGCGACTGCCTCCTGGTACCCGTGCCTGGTCAGGTACTCACGCCAACTCTTTTCGGCCCCGCTGCCGTCCTGGAACGCGATCCGCATCTGGATGCCGAATGCCTCCAGCGCTTCGCGGAGTGCCTCGTCGACGGTCACCCGGCTGTCCTGCTCTGCTTTGCTGATCCGATCGAGGAGTTCGCGCTCGGCTGCCTCAATCCCGATCAGCTCCCGATATGCCATGACGTCCGAGGCGAGGCCGGTAGGTATCGGGACACGCACGTCCAGCTGGTGGTCCGCCGAATTCCCCGGCTTCGGATCCTCCGTCGCCCCACCGGGTGTCACGCTCGGCGCAGAGGGTTTGAGGAGCAGATGCCGCTCCCGCTCCAGCTGGGCAAGCTCCTCGTCCAGGCGCGCCAACTCGGCATTGTCCTCACGGATGGTGCGGTTCTGGTTGCCGAGCCCAGTGGGAACGCCCTGCCGCTCGAGCGCGGTCGCGGCCACCCCGAGGTGCACCTCCGGAATCCGCTCGATCCCGCGCTCGCTATAGCTCCGGGGATCCAGGCGCAGCGGAGAGCCGTCCTCGCGCACGATGCCCTCCCGCGCCAGTTCCTCGTTGACCGTCTCCACCCAGAGGCCCCGGAGGGCCTTCACCTCGTTCCGGGCCTGGGTCCGATTCGAGAGTACCCGCATCTTGGCGCCGTTGTCGAACCTTCCCCGCTCATCGACACTTCGGGTAGGGATCAGCAGGTGACCGTGGACGTTGCGCGGGTCTGCCGCCGCGTGTCGACTCGGATGATGCAGGTCGAACTGAGCTATGGTGC